>CAKWRB010000103.1:0-2214 GCA_934845495.1 uncultured bacterium | reverse complement strand
GTCCAGACCCAGCGCACCGATGAAACCAATCTCCTCACCGGCAGTGAACAGAAACTCCAGCGGAGGATGTGGGAAGGCATCCGAATCGGAATCCATCAGTGCCAGCATATAGGCAACACCCTTGCCGTCGTCCGCACCCAGCGTTGTTCCCTCTGCGCGGAGGATATTGCCCTCCAGAACCAGCTTGAGGCCGTCCTTTTCAAAGTCATGGTCTGAATCGCCGTTCTTTTCATTGACCATATCCACATGCGCCTGAAGAAGCAGGGCCGGGAGGTGCTCATATCCCGGTGTGGCCTGCTTTTTGACCACTACATTGTTGTATTCATCCACCCGGACATAGAGTCCCAGTCGGGCGGCGGTATCTGCAATAAACGCCGAAATGGCGGCTTCGTTCCCCGAACCATGCGGGATCGCTGCAATCTCTTCAAAATACTTGAGCGGCAGCTTGGGCTGCTTATCTGTGAGAATATAGTTCATATTGATTTCTCCCCTTTGTGTAGACTGTCCGGACTTTCACCGGATCACTTTACAACCATACCACGCTAAAGCGGATTCGTCAAATGAAAATAACCGGATTTTGGGCATTTTCTTCAAAGAACGACGTTTTCAATAAAATTCTGAATCGATTTCCCACTTTACATTGTGAAAATTTAGGGTGTCAACCTCACCCGAAAATATGGGAAAGCGGCTCCATAAACTTGGCGAGGCTTTCGATGGAACGATTCAGGCTGTCGATGTCCAGTTTCTGCACCTGCTCCAAAGCAGCATACATCTGCTGCAGCCCCTCTTTGTTCAGCGACTCCAGAACCTGGTTGAGCTGGGAGCTTGCTCCCTCCAGCTCCACTGAGGCCGATTCAAGATGCGAGAGGATCTCGCTGAGCTGCCCCATATTGAGCAGCAGAATCACAGCAGCAGCACCCATCAGCACGGCGAGCAATACCACACAAACTCCGATGACGCGCATCCAGAAGAGCATTTTCTCTTCATGTGTTTCGGGCCGTTTCCACCCCCTCTTCCCCGCTGTTGGGGGTGTCTGGGTGGCATCTGTTTCCGGGACAGCCGGCTTTCCTTCCGGGCGCAGAACAGGCAACTTGTTTTCTGCTTCCATAGCTTCCTCCTATTGATTCATTAATGATTTCTCCTTTTGGGACATTATAGCAGGATTTTAGCGGCAGAACAAGGATAAATTTGTTAAAAAACAGACCCCAGCGGAAATCTCCCGCCGGGGTCTGAATCAATGGTTCAGCAGTGATTTACTTTACCATGCCAGCAACTTCGGAAGCGAAGTCGTCAGCTCTCTTCTCAATGCCCTCGCCCTTTTCAAAGCGAATAAAGGAAGCGATCTCGATGTTGCCGCCGAGGTCCTTGGCAACCTTAGCTACATACTGAGCTACGTTCATGTTGCCATCCTTAACGAAGGCCTGATCTACCAGGCAGTTCTCCTTGTAGAACTTCTCTACACGGCCGGAAACCATCTTCTCGATTACCTGAGCAGGCTTGTTCTTCAGCTTCTCATCGTTCTGGATCTGAGCCTCGAGAACCTTCTTCTCCTCTTCTACAACTGCAGCGGGAACTTCCTCACGCTTCAGGTAGCCGGGGTTGATAGCAGCGATCTGCATAGCAACATCGTGGCCGCACTCAGCGAACTCAGCCTTGTCAGCGATGCCTTCCGATACATCGAACTTAACCATAACGCCGATCTTACCGCCAGCGTGGATGTAGGTGGACAGAACGCCCTCCTCACGAACAAAGCGACGGATCTTCAGGTTCTCGCCGATTACCAGAATCTTCTCGCGCAGCAGCTCCTCAACGGTCATGCCGTTTTCAGCCTTGCAAGCCAGCAGAGCGTCTACATCAGCGGGGTTCTGATCCATGATGATCTGAGCGCACTGAGCAACGAAGGCGTTGAAGTCGGCGTTCTTGGCAACGAAGTCAGTCTCGGAGTTTACTTCGATGATAGCGCCAACCTTCTTGGCAGCGTCAGCAACAGCGTATACAACGCCCTCAGCAGCTACGCGGTCAGCCTTCTTGGCAGCAGCGGACAGACCCTTTTCACGCAGGTACTCCACAGCCTTTTCAATATCACCGTTCGACTCGGTCAGTGCCTTCTTGCAGTCCATCATGCCGCAGCCGGTCATCTGGCGCAGGATCTGGACGTCCTTAGCAGTAAAAGCCATTTTCATTTCCTCCTCAGTGATCAAGTCTTTCGACTTT
>CAKWRB010000102.1 GCA_934845495.1 uncultured bacterium | reverse complement strand
GATCTTTCGGAGTGGATTTAGAAATAACAATCTCTTTCCCTATATTGATATTAATATTATTGAGAAAAGAAAGCTTAAGTTCGACATGAATATCTCCAAAATTGATGCCGCCTTCACTTGAAAGAACCTTGGTAATGAGCTGCTTTGCTGTAAATTGGATTAAATCCAAAATGCTAGGGTTAGTATTTAATAGTTCATACAGCACCGAAATAAAAATAAAATGCTCAGTAGGAGGTATATACCCGCCTACATTCGGATTTATACCGTCTTCGGGTTGACGGTTTTGGAGAAATTCTAGTGTTGGATGCAAATCAATTTCCATAGACGATTGCATAGATTGTAGTTTTCTTTTTAAGGGTTCAAAATCTTTAGGGTTACTGGTTAAGTTAGTCGAGAATACAATATCGTTAGTTGATATAGATGTACCCATAATAACGCCTCCATATTTAAATTTTAGTTAAATTATAGTTTTTACTGTCAAGTAGACAGTCGTTAGTATATTAAAGCATAAAAGTGATGAGATTGTCAAAAGTCTAATACAGCATACAACTATTTAATACACATACTTAAGTAGTTCTGCAGATAGTATGTTTTAACTTTTTATTGAGTAAATTCACAAATATGATTATAATAATAAATAGGGAGTTTCTTTTTATAGAGAAGCTGTAGAAAGGATGAGAAATTTATGCCAGAGATTACAAATCTTATATTCTGCATTAATGCGGAGAAAATTGTATCTGATAATGGTTCGGTTGTAGGAGTAAATGCAATGAATGTTCAAACTGTATTAACTCCGGAATTTATACCTGGAACACTTTCTTTTTCAATTGTATTTTTCATTCAAGATTTAGATTATCTTCACTCTGCAACAAAAATTCAGGTTCGTTTTTTGGATCCTGAAAAAAAGGTTGTGAGCGATTCGGGTGAGTTGGTAGTGCCTCAGATCAAGGAGGATCCTTCAGCTTTGGACCTTCCGCAGAAGTATAAAGGGATTAACCTTACCTTGGAATTGAAGAATATGGTATTTGAAACCGAAGGTGAATACACAACAGAAATAATGGTAAATGGAGATACACTTTTATCTAAGCCCATATATGTTAAAGCAAGGAGAAGAGTATTAAATGATCCAAAACAACAGTAATATTGGCAGTATCCAAAGTTTGGGATTAACCTTTATAGTAATTGGGGCAGCAGTAATTTCTCCAATTGTATATAACAATAATAGCAATAGTCAATGGCATGTTGATTGCACGTCTCATGGTGCGTTGCCATATAATAGTTTTGAAAAAGACTATGGATTAAAGTTGGATGGAACAGGAGAAGTGATAGATTTGCTTCAGCAGAGTAATTTGGATAAGATTCAAAAAATGTCTGAATTCGAAGTAGATTGGGATGGATATGGAGCAACTCCTTTCACTGATGCTAGCATAGCACTGTTTAGAGATGTTATAACGCATCTCAATCAACAGCCTCTGATTGCACCAACAGGGAGAAATAGCCTTTATATGCAATATTCAAAGGATAATAATAGCGTTTTAGCCTTTGAGCTGGGGGAAAACTCCCTTGAAGAGGTATATGTGCCTAATGGAGATTTTTCTCGAGCTGAGTCAAAGACATTTAAATCAAATTACTATAAAGTAATTAACGAAAGCGTAGAGAGTTTTTATGAACAATGAAAAAGTTGAGGATTTCGAAGTACTGTTTCGTGCAGTAAAAAGAATTAATCCCGGTTTTTTTGATGAAAAAGGTAATCCCTTGCCAGCTTTATTTCTAAAGGAGGTAGGAATATCGGTTGATCGTGATGGAGGGAGAAAAGACGACGAAGTTGTTGAAGGTTTTAAGAGATTTTTTGCAGATAGGTATCGAGGAACGGTAAAATTTAAAGCCGAAGACTGTAGTAAAGCAGGAGTGTATGTGGAGCCTGATCCCAGTGATGGGAATCCATATCATGCCCAGATATATGATTCGCCTAATAAAGGGGAAATAACTTTGTTGAAAGCAATGTATTTAACCTCTAAAGTCATTGTGATTGAAAACCTATTCCGCCAATAATAGCAACTACATAATCTTAAGCGTCAGATATGAAGTCTTATTATAAAGAAAAAGGGACTGATTCCAGCCCCTTTTTCTTTATAAGACAATCGCACTTATTCATAAGTCATCAAGGTAATGCGGTCGGCGTAGCGGCCGTGGGCAGCGTAGTCGTGCCCCTCATAGAGGATCCCCTTCATGTTGGCGCTGGTCTTGGGAGCGATGGCGGTGGTAAGGATCAGCCCTTTTTCGTGCAGCTGTTCCGAAAGCTCCTTCAGGAAGCTGTTGTAGGCCTCCCGGTCGCCGCCGTAGACATTTTCAAAGTCGATGTCCACACCGTAGTAGTTTTTCTCCACCGCCGTATCCACAATGTTCTGCAGCAGGCGGTTGCGGGTGGGGGCATCGGTGAGAAGCCAGCTGGCCAGCCCGCTGTCGAAGTTGCCGCCCTCCCGGATGTTGGTCACCACCATGATCGGCCCGGCACCGCCCGATCGGGCAGCACCGATCACCGAGCGGTCGGCGATATCAGCCAGGCGACCGGTGGGGCGGGCATCATGGCTGAAGATGCTCAGGTAGGTCAGGTCCGGCAGGGTACGCGCCAGGGTGTCCTTGTTCATGGTGTAGTAGGCATAGCCATTTACATCGATGCTGTCGGCAGGTCTGGGTGTAGAACCGGGGATCTGCAGGATCTGCCCCACATAGATCGCGGATGGGTTGGCGATTTCCGGGTTTGCCTCCATCAACGATTCCACCGAGATCCCGTAGCGCTCGGCGATGAGGAAGAGAGTCTCTCCCCGGAGGACGGTATGGGTCCCGGCGTCCTCCGTTGGAATGACTAGAGCCTGCCCCACCACCAACCGGTCGGGGTAGTTGAGCTGGTTGGCTTCCACCAGAGCAGAGGGGGTCACATGGTAGCGGTTGGCGATTTCTGCCAGGGTATCCCCGGCCTTGACAGTGTAGAGAATCAAAATACAGGTCACACCTTTCATTGGGTTTCGGTTTTGAAAACCGGTTTACAGGACTATGTAAAAAAGGCTCAGGTTTCACTGTTTGCAGCTATTTCCGGACGGAATTTGCGGCAGAGGTAGGTGATGGTGTTCCAGGTCAGCGCGCCCACCCGCCCGGTCACCGGGATTCCATACAATTTCTGGAGGGCCCGGACGGCCTCTTCGGTCTGTTCACCAAAGTACCCGGTGACACGGACCGGAGGGATTTCCGGCAGAATCCGGGAGAGCTTGTTCAGATCAGTCTGGAGCTGTTCCACATCGGGGTTTTCCAGCCCTTTGCTGAGCAGGTATCCCGGGTAGATGGCGGGGCCCTGCTCCCCGAACTCCGCATTGACCACCGAGAGGATCCCCCGGTAGATCTCCTGCATCTTGTACCAGGTCGCCCGTTCGGTGACGCCGGTGGGGTCCAGTCCGTACTGGCGCTGGAACACCTCCACAGCGGCGGCGGTATCCGAACTGTAAATGCCATCCAGGGGAATGGCAGGGATATAGGGGTTAAAATAGGCAAAGACATTGAGATAGTACTGAATGGTGCTCACAGGCAGGCCGGTGTCCCCGATGGTGAGCTGTCCGGGATAGAGCAGTTCGGCCTCCTCCAGCCGGATGCCCTCGCTGTACAGGTCTGCCAGCCGTTTCACACTGGTGTAGATCTCCTTGATCCGGTACCAGGTGGCCTTATCCACCACACCGGTCACCGGCATATTGAATACCTGCTGGAACACCCGGACGGCTTCCTGGGTGTCGGGATCAAAGACCCCATCCACGACCGGGACAGCGGGAATCGCTGGGAAATTCCGGCGGATCCGTTCCAGCGACTGCTGAATTTGGTAGACATCGTTGCTGCTGTCCCCCAGCTGCAGGGGAACTCCGGGATAGGATTCGGGAAGGTTTTCAATGGGGGCATCCTCCACCAGTTCCAGATTGTCGCCGTAATATTGCTGCAAGATCTCCAATGCATCCAGTCCCTGGTTGGCCAGTGTCATACTGCCCCATTGGGATAGCCCGTCACAGGTGACGGTGGTTCCGCTGCAGAACTGGGCAAACAGTGGTTCTGCCCGGTCGGGCCGCCGAAGATAGTCGTTGAAGATCTCATCCACTAGTTCGCTGATGTTCTCATAGATATCCCGGTCCTTGACGAAGGCCTGGTCGAACTGGGTCGAGGACGTGATGTCGAAATCATAGCCCCGGCTGCGGTACCACTCGGTGTAGATGCGATTGAGTGCAAAGGAAATCTGGGCATAGATGTTTGCCCGGAGCGCTTCGGCTGGCCAGGTGGGATAGATTTCGCTGGAAGCTACATTTTTGATGTAGTCCGAAAAGGAGACCTCGATATTCTCCGCCGGCTGCTTGGGTGGGCCGAGATGGACAACAATGGTCTCCGGGATGACCGGAAGTCGGATTTTTGGTGGGGTGGGTTCAGGGCGATTGGTCACAAAAAGCGACCTCCTTTCAGTTGGATTCGGTGCTGTCATCATGGGCAGAGGGAGTGGCTGCCATGGGAATCAGATTGACGGACTGCAGTGAGGTTACCCCTTCAAAAACCGGCACCTGTTCGATGACTGCATCGGCAAAGCCGGGGTGGGTCACGGCGATCCGGTAGCTTACATAGGGGGTGGAATCGCCGGGGCTCTCCGAAAGACTGCGCTGGTACACCGGCACAGTGACGGGATTGACCTGCCCGGAACGGTCGGTGTACTGCCGGCTGATGAGGTAATCCCCTTCTGGGAACACCTTATACAGATCCACCTGCGCCTGCTCCACCGGATAGGCGCCCCGAGCGGTGAACACCTGGGTCTTGATGGTGCCCGAAGCGGGGTTCTCCAGTTGGAACCGTTCGTATTCCTCTTTTATCGCCGAAGATGGTTGGAAGTTTTCGTCATTTGTGGTATGATGGGTGTTGCCAGTGGGCGGGGTCGGTTTGCTGTCC
>CAKWRB010000101.1 GCA_934845495.1 uncultured bacterium | reverse complement strand
TTTGACAGCGCTAAGCTGTACGATACCGCAGAGGCTATCGACCTCTGCACTAAGACTGCTAAGGCTAAGTTTGATGAAACCGTTGAGGCTCATATCCGTCTGGGCGTTGACTCCCGTCACGCTGACCAGCAGGTTCGTGGCGCAGTTGTACTGCCCAACGGTACCGGTAAGACCGTTCGCACCCTCGTATTCTGCAAGGGCGAGAACGTGGACAAGGCTCTGGCTGCCGGCGCTGACTATGTAGGCGCTGAGGATATGATGCAGAAGATCCAGAACGAAAACTGGATGGACTTCGACGTTGTAATTGCTACCCCCGACATGATGGGTATTGTCGGCCGTCTGGGTAAGGTGCTCGGTCCTCGCGGCCTGATGCCCAACCCCAAGGCTGGTACCGTTACTCCTGATGTTGCCCGTGCCGTAACCGAGGCCAAGGCTGGTAAGATCGAGTACCGTCTGGACAAGACCAACATCATCCACTGCCCCATCGGCAAGGCTTCCTTCGGTGCCGAGAAGCTCCAGGAGAACTTCGAGACCCTGATGACTGCCATCGTGCGCGCTAAGCCTGCCGCTGCCAAGGGTCAGTACATCCGTTCCTGCGTGATTGCCTCCACCATGGGCCCTGGCATCAAGATCAACCCCGGCCGTTACGCTGCGGTTGCTCCCGCTGAGAACAACTAAGATCTCTGTTTAACGGAAGATAAAAAGGGACTGCTCCGGCAGTCCCTTTTTTGCGTTTTGGGGCAGCATCGCCCCGGAAAAAAATATCCCGGAATTTCGCAGAAAAGTCTTGACAGAAACAGCTTTCTTCGCTATAATATAAAAGCTGTCATGTTTCTTAAGACAGCAGGTGTTTTATAACATAAAGGGCTTTGGCCCACCTGCCGAGGAAGACTGATGCGAAATGGATCTGTTTTTGATGTGTTTTGCTCCTTCCAGCGGCGCTGGGAGGAGCTTTTTGTATCCACTTTTATTGGGAGGTGAACGAATTGCCGAACGAGAGAACAATTCAGGCGAAGAAGGAAATCGTAGATCAGCTCAAGGCGAAGCTGGACAGCGCCGTTACCTGCGTCGTTGTTGACTATAAGGGTATTTCCGTAGAGGACGATACCAAGCTGCGTAAGCAGCTGCGCGAAGCTGGCGTTGATTACTTCGTAGCCAAGAACACAATGCTGCGTCTGGCTGCCAAGGAGGCTGGTTACGAGGGACTCAACGAGTACTTCGAGGGTACCACCGCCATTGCGATCAGCGATACCGATCCCGTATCCGCTGCCAAGATCCTCAACGATTACGCTGAGGAGGCCAAGGCTAACTTCAACCTGAAGGCCGGTATGGTAGAGGGCAAGATCTTTGACAAGGCTGGCATCGAGGCTATCGCTAAGCTGCCGAGCAAGGATCAGCTGCTGGCTCAGCTGTGCAGCGTCCTGAACGGAAATATCCGTGGTCTGGCTGTTGCACTGAACGCCATCGCCGAAAAGGGCGAGCAGGAAATCGCATAACCATCATTTTCTTAATGAATCAATTCACTTATTTTAGGAGGTAAACTACAATGGCTTCTGAGAAGATCACAAAGTTTGTAGAAGAAATCAAGACTCTGACCGTCCTCGAGCTCAACGAGCTGGTTAAGGCTATCGAGGAAGAGTTCGGCGTATCCGCTGCTGCTCCTGTAATGGTTGCTGCTGGCCCCGCTGCCGCTGCTGCTGACGAGAAGACCGAGTTCGACGTTGTTCTGGCTGACGCTGGCGCTTCCAAGATGGGCGTTATCAAGCTGGTGAAGGAGATCACCGGCCTGGGCCTGAAGGAGGCTAAGGCTCTGGTTGACGAGGCTCCCAAGACCATTAAGGAAGGCGCTTCCAAGGCTGACGCTGAGGAGATCAAGAAGCAGCTCGAAGAGGCTGGCGCTAAGATCGAGCTCAAGTAAGCTCTCGCCGATCCAAATTTGTTCGCTTCAAAAAAGAGGTTCCGGACCTGTTCCGGGATCTCTTTTTCTTTTTACCTGGAATCTGGCTGTATAAAGCCGGCAGTTGGCACTTATACTATCAGAGCGCCAGAATTTTTGTAAACAAATTGTGAAACCCCTTGACTTTCAGCTGGGCGAGTGGTACATTATAGATGTTGGCACTCGAAGTGAATGAGTGCTAAATCCAAAAGGAGGCGGTAACAATGGAACTGGACGAACGGAAACGCCGGGTGCTTTCGATCATTGCCGATCTTTACACCAAAACCGGTGAACCGGTCGGTTCCAAGGTAGTTTCACTGTATCTGGACAGTGCCTACTCGCCCGCTACGATCCGAAACGACATGGCGGCCCTGTTCGACCTTGGCCTGCTGGAACAGCCCCACACCTCGGCCGGACGGGTCCCATCCCATCTGGGGTACCGGGTGTTCGTGGATGAGCTGATGCAGGTCAAACCGGTGAGCGGCAAGCTCCGGGACAGCATCGAGGCCATGTTCAATATCCGGGACCCCGATCCCGACAAGCTGCTCCAGGACGCCGCCAAGGCGCTCTCGGAGATCACCGGCTGTGCAGCCTTCACCTCCACCCACACACCCGATACGGTGACGGTGCGCCAGGTGGAGATTATTCCCTCGGGGGAACACGCAGTGGTCATCATGGTAATGACCTCCAACGGCGTGATCCGCAGCCGGGTGTGCCGGACCAACTTCCGGGTTACCGGTGAGGTGGTGGAGTTCCTGCGGGCCTACTGTGCCGGAAAACTGGCCGGGCGTTCGCTGCGGGAGATCTCGTTGCAGTATATGGGCAGCGTGACCATGGAGCTGGGCGATTATTCCCGGATCTTCACCCCGCTGTTTGCAGCGATCTTTAACCTCTGTGCGGAGATCTACGGCGGACAGTATTACATGGAGGGGGCCATCAAGCTGCTTGGTTACCCCGAACTGGCTCAGGACGCCGACCGGCTGCTGCCCTACATCTGGGAGAGCCGGAATGTGAAGAAGCTGATCCAGCGGGCCAGCCCCCGCGAGACAACGATTTTTATTGGCAAGGAAAATCAGTGCGAGGAGCTGCAGAACAGCTCGGCAGTGATTACCCCCTTCGCCATTGGAAACCGGAGCACCGGTTCCATCGGCATCATCGGCCCGATCCGCATGGATTACGCCGCCATGGTAGCCGAGACGGAATACTTTGCCCGGCTGGTGGGAGAACTTCTCACCGAAATATTTGAGGAATAGCGACCCAGACCGTGAAGGAGGCAGATGGATTTGAGTAACGAAGCGACCAAGAACACCGAGCCCATGGACGAAGAGCTGAAGGGCACAGCACCGGAGACACCGGAGGCAGATACTGCTCCCGAAACCGCTGCACAGGAGCCCACTGCGGAGGAAAAGCTTCAGACCCAGCTCTCGGAGCTCAACGACCGGTACCTGCGCACCCTGGCGGAGTATGACAACTATCGCAAGCGCACCGCCAAGGAAAAAGAGGCGATTTACCCCGAAGCCAAGGCAAACACACTGGCAAGTATGCTGCCGGTACTGGATAACTTTGAGTGGGCAATGGCCGCTCCCTGTTCCGATGCCGATTTCAAGAAGGGCATGGAGCTGATCCGCAAGTCCTTCGACGAGCTGATGGAAAAGGAAGGCGTGGAGGCCTTCGGTGCGGTGGGCGAACCCTTCGACCCGCAGTTCCATGCAGCAGTGGCCCACACCGACGATGAGTCGGCCGGGGAAAACTGCATCGCCGAAGTATTCCAGAAGGGCTACCGGATGGGCGACCGGGTTCTCCGGTATGCCATGGTCAAGGTGGCCAACTAACAGGCAATTTTCAAATCGATATAGGGTTTTACAGTAAATTTTGGAGGAATGAATTATGGCTAAGATTATTGGTATTGACCTGGGTACTACAAACTCCTGCGTATCTGTTATGGAAGGCGGCGAGCCGGTGGTGATCGCCAACGCAGAAGGCGCCCGCACCACTCCGTCGGTTGTTGCATTTTCCAAGACCGGTGAGCGTATGGTGGGCCAGGTGGCAAAGCGTCAGGCTGTCACCAATCCCGACCGCACCGTGATTTCCATCAAGCGTCACATGGGTTCTGACTACAAGGTGGCCATCGATGAAAAGAGCTACACCCCCCAGGAGATCTCCGCAATGATCCTGCAGAAGCTCAAGGGCGATGCAGAAAACTATCTGGGCGAGAGCGTTTCCGAGGCCGTGATCACCGTGCCGGCTTACTTCACCGATGCCCAGCGTCAGGCCACCAAGGACGCCGGTAAGATTGCCGGCCTGAATGTGCGCCGGATCATCAACGAGCCCACTGCTGCTGCACTGGCCTACGGCGCTGACAAGGAAAACGATCAGAAGATCATGGTATACGACCTGGGCGGCGGTACCTTCGATGTCTCCATCATCGAGATGGGCGATGGCATCCAGCAGGTACTGGCCACTGCCGGTAACAACCACCTGGGCGGCGACGACTTTGATGAGCGCATCATCAACTACCTGGCCGACACCTTCAAGAGCGAGAACGGCATCGACCTGCGCGGCGACCGTATGGCCATGCAGCGTCTGAAGGAAGCTGCTGAGAAGGCAAAGATCGAGCTGTCCGGCATGACCACTGCCAACATCAACCTGCCCTTCATCACTGCCGATGCCACTGGCCCCAAGCACATGGATGTCACCATCACCCGTGCCAAGTTCAACGAACTCACCGCTGACCTGGTAGAGGCCACCATGGGCCCGGTTCGTCAGGCTCTGTCCGATGCCGGCCTGCAGCCTTCCCAGATCGACAAGGTGCTGCTGGTAGGTGGTTCCACCCGTATCCCGGCCGTTGTGGATGCTGTTAAGAACTACATGGGCAAGGATCCCTTCAAGGGCATCAACCCCGATGAGTGCGTAGCCATGGGCGCTGCCATCCAGGGCGGTGTTCTGGCCGGCGAGGTCAAGGATCTGCTGCTGCTGGATGTCACTCCTCTGTCCCTGGGTCTGGAGACCCTGGGCGGCGTATGCACCCGCATCATCGAACGCAACACCAC
>CAKWRB010000100.1:2561-5005 GCA_934845495.1 uncultured bacterium | reverse complement strand
GATCACAGCTACCTATCAGATGGAAAACCAGTCTGATGAAGCGGTAAAGACAAGATCCATGTTCCTGTCTCCCAATGTCGAGGAGGCTGGTGTACAGGTTGTAGCAGATGGTCAGTTGCTTGCCTGTGAAACAGAATGCTATGCGCTCAGCTACAACACCCAAATAGGAGTAGAAGAGTGGCGCTATGCAGTACTTACCGATGTCGGTGAGTCTCCGCAGGTGGGGAAATCGATGGTGGAAGCCATTCTTTTTGATCTGAAGTTTGAGCCCAGGGAAACATATGATGTAATTGTTTCCTATCGCTATAGGCTCGGTGGATATCCGGAATATGATTTTAATGTCAAATGCGGAGAGCTTCACTACTATCTCATGCCGGCAGCGATGTGGAATGGTTTCGAGGATCTTACCATCAACCTGACTTTGGGGAAGGATATGCCCGTACTGGAAAGCAGCAGCCTGGAGTTTGAAAAGGTGGGGAAGAGAAGTTATCGCTACTATTCCGATGCACTCCCAAAAGAAGATCTCCGGATTACAGTGGACGAGAACTGGTTGCAGAATCTTTTCAGCACATTGCGCAACCCCTATCTGCACATGATGATCCGGACTGCAGCTCCGTTTATTCTGATTATGGTGCTGGTGGCTGGATGGCTTGTGTTTAGAAGAGTCAAAAGAGGGAAGAAGTAAATTGTACAGAAAAATCCCCGGAAGGAAGCATTGCTTCTCTCCGGGGATTTTTGCGGCAGGAACAGCTGCAGAGGATCAGTGCAGGATCATGTTTACATAGGCACCAGGGCGCATATTGGCATGATAAGGGCCGCTGGTGGATGTCACCAGACCATAGATGGTCAGACGACCAGAATCCAGGATCTCGTCCGCAAAGATGCTTCCGGTGATCTCGGCAGTGGCAGAGCCAGAAACAAAGAGGTTTCCGCGCATAATGCCGGCCAGCTGGAAATGGCTGTTGTCCTTGACATCCACATTGCCGTACAATGTGCCCTTCAAAGTCACATTGGCGCCGGAGGTGATGATCAGGTCATCATAGCAGATGTTTTCGATGATGGTATCCTCTGAAATAGTGCGTACGCTCATGGAAAAATACCTCCATTCAAGCGGCTTCGTCAGCTGAACGGAGCCAGGGTTTATAGAAATTTATAAAATGGGTTAGGGTTCCATGGTGATGCGTTCCTTTACCGTATTGGGAACAACGATGACATTTTCCTTGCAGTGACAGTGCTTCTTGGAAGGATCGATGGCAGCGATGGCCTTTACAGTGATCCGGCCGAACTTATCAGCGCAATCACGGTAGCAGTCAAAGATGTTGTCACCTTGCCAGCTGGTATCGACTACGCCCTCAGCAAAGTTGCTGACGATGTAGGCACCGGCATAGCAAGCACCGATCGAGCGGGACAGATAGGCTTCGATGGCAATGGTGTGGGCAGTGAGATCGGCTCCCATTGTCCGCAGCATCCGAACCTCCGAAGGAGTTTCGAAACGGGGCGGCTCGGTGTTTCCATAGACACCCCGGCTAAAGACACGGTTGTTCTGATTTGCATATACTTCCCGTGCGGCCTGAACCAGAAGGTTTCGCAGGTCGGGGCAGAGGGGATCGTTCATACGAGGGATATTGTTGGTGAAGTGGTGGATGTTGCTGGGACGCTTGGTCATATCGATGAAATCATGCGGAACAACAACATCGCCTGGGTCGAGCAGGGGGTTGATGCCGCCGGCGCTTCCCTCAGAGACAATATATTCCACACCTGCCTGCTGGAATACCCAGAACACCTGCTCAGAAGGGGTGTTCCAGGGAGCAAGGCCATGGAATCCATGGAAGGGAACGGTCAAGACCTGGCGGGGCTGACCATCAGCAGTGAGAGAGCCATCCAACTCAAACAGCTTCATGGGCACAGTTGTACCAAAGGGGGTTTCAAACTCCATGTCACGCTGCAGGATACGGATGCCTTCGATTCCGGTGTTTTCCGGGTATTCACCGGCCCAGGTGCCGGATCCGCCAATGACAGCATAGCAAACTTTCGGGATTTCCTTCAGAATCATGGTGATTTCTCCTTTTCAGCAGTATTGCAGATGCATCAGACATTGAAACGGAACAGAACGATGTCTCCGTCCTTCATCACATATTCTTTGCCTTCGCTTCCGACCAAGCCCTTTTCCTTGGCAGCAGTCATGCTTCCACAGGCCATAAGATTCTCGTAAGAAACGACCTCGGCACGGATAAAACCGCGCTCAAAATCAGAATGGATCTTTCCGGCAGCCTGGGGAGCCTTAGTGCCCTCAGTAATGGTCCAGGCGCGGACTTCCTGTTTTCCAGCTGTGAGATAGGAAATCAGACCCAGCAGGGCATAGCTTGCCTTGATCAGTCGGTCCAGACCAGATTCATGCAAGCCCAGTTCTTCAAGGAACATGAGCTTTTCGTCCTTGGTCATGT
>CAKWRB010000100.1:0-2551 GCA_934845495.1 uncultured bacterium | reverse complement strand
TTCTTCCAGACGGGCGCAGATTGGAACGACCTCAGCGCCTTCGGCGGCAGCAATCTCCTGAACCTGAGCCAGATAGGGGTTTCCAGCAATGCCTTCGGTGAATTCTGCTTCGCTCATATTAGCGGCATAAATGACCGGCTTGGCAGAGAGTAGGGGGATGTCGGCGAAGATTTCCCGCTCGGCCTCGCTCTCGCATTCAAAGCCGCGAGCGGAGGCGCCGGTCTCCAGATAGGCCTTCAGGCGCTGGAGCAGGTCTACTTCAAGCTGATACTTCTTGTCACCCTTAAGGGCCTTGGTGGCCCGGTCGATGCGGCGCTCCAGGATATCGATATCCGAGAGAATCAGCTCATAGTTGATGGTTTCAATGTCGCGCTTGGGGTTGATGGAGCCATCCACATGGACGATCTCTCCATCCTCGAAGCAGCGTACCACATGGATGATGGCGTCCACTTCCCGGATGTGGGAAAGGAATTTGTTTCCAAGGCCTTCGCCATTGGCAGCGCCTCGTACCAGACCGGCAATGTCTACAAATTCGATTGTAGCAGGGGTAACCTTGTCCGAGTCATACATTTCAGCCAGCTTGTCCAGACGTTCATCCGGAACAGCAACCACACCCACATTGGGTTCGATGGTGCAGAAGGGGTAGTTTGCAGCCTGTGCACCGGCGTTGGTGATCGCATTAAACAGTGTGCTTTTGCCCACATTGGGCAGCCCCACGATACCAAGTTTCATGTCTTGTCCTCCAAAACTGCGGCACCGCTTCCGAAGTGGAATCAGCTGTGCCGGATATTCCACTCTTTATTATAACGGGATTTTTCCTTTTTCACAAGTATCGTTTACCTGCAAGTTGGAAAAGATTCAAGAATTATTCAACTATTTTCTGGCAAATATCGGTATAATGATGAATAGTTCTTGCAATCCCTGGTGATTTGCAGGATAATGAAGTGGGATCGTATTTTGTATGGATATAACCCCAAAGGCGCAAAGTCAGATCGCAGAGAAAAGCTGTGGGTCTTAAGGAGGAATAAATTATGGCACTTGGAAAAATTCTGGTTGCGGACGATGACCGCAACATCGCTGAACTGCTTCGGCTCTACCTGGAGAAGGAAGGGTATGCCACCGAACTGGCTGCAGACGGCGAAGAAGCCGTTGCCAAATTCAATGCAGATACACCGGATCTGGTGCTGCTGGATATCATGATGCCCAAGCTGGATGGTTGGCAGGTGTGTCGGGAAATTCGCAAAAAATCCAACTGTCCGATCATTATGATCACAGCAAAGGGAGAGACCTTTGATAAGGTTTTGGGCCTGGAGCTGGGTGCGGATGACTATGTGGTCAAGCCCTTTGATGCCAAGGAAATCGTTGCCCGGATCAAGGCAGTTACCCGCCGCACTGGAAAGCCGGCTGTGGAGAATGATGTCAAGGAAGTATCCTATGACAAGCTCACCGTCAATATGACCCGGTACGAGCTCAAGGTGGATGGCAAGGTTGTGGAGACACCGCCTAAGGAACTGGAGCTTCTCTATCATCTTGCCAGCAATCCGAACCGCGTCTATACCCGTGATCAGCTTCTGGACGAGGTCTGGGGATTCGAGTACTATGGCGACAGCCGTACCGTGGATGTACACATCAAGCGTCTGCGTGAAAAGCTGGAGGGGGTATCCGACCAGTGGTCCCTCAAGACTGTGTGGGGCGTTGGCTATAAGTTTGAAGTGAAGGAATAAAGGCGGGCGTTTTTATGCAGAAAAGCCTGTTTTCAAAATACTACTCCATCTGTGTGATGATGATTCTGATCTCCATTGCTCTGATTGGATCGGTGTTTCTGGTGCTGACTTCTAATTATTTTGAACAGGAACGGTATGATCTGCTTTCCCGGAATGTGAAGCAGGCAGTTTCTATTACCATGGAGGATCTGTCGGTCAACGACTACGGCTATGTGTCCGCTTCCCGGGTGCTGAATGTCTACACCATTCTGGGCGATGCAATCGATGCAGATATCTTTCTGGTAGATGTCAACGGAAAAACCCTTCTTTGTACCGAAACCGGTGGATGCAATCATTCCCTGTACTCGGTGGAGGAAGAGGTGATGTCCCAGGTGATTCGGGGGGAATATCACAATGTTGGTCATCTCGGCTCCATATATTCGACTCCGCATTACATTGTGGGCATTCCGCTCACCACACCCAATGGCAGCGTTGTAGGTGCTGTATTTGCGGCATCCAGTGCCGAGAGTTTGACGGAGTTTATTACAGATACCCTGCAGATGTTTGCACTGTCGGCTCTGGCGGCGCTGATTGTGGTGTTCATTTGCGTTTATTACATCACTGGTCGAATGGTTCGTCCCATCCGGCAGATGGTTGCTGCAACAGAGAGCTTCTCCAAGGGAGATTTTTCTGCACGAGTTCCAGTGGGGGATTTTGACGAACTAGGGAAGCTGGCAATGGCCTTTAACAACATGGCGGCCTCGATGACCAGTATGGAAAGTACCCGCCGCAGCTTTATTGCCAATGTGTCCCATGAACTGAAGACGCCAATGACCACCATCGGTGGT
>CAKWRB010000099.1 GCA_934845495.1 uncultured bacterium | reverse complement strand
CAAAACCATCCAATTTTCTGCAAAACAGCGTCCAAAGACGTACTGAGAAGCAGTGAAAATTATCTCTTGGAGAACTGGGGAGCGCGACGGGCACCCTTCAGGCCGTACTTCTTTCTTTCCTTCATTCTGGGGTCACGGGTCAGGAAGCCAGCCTTCTTCAGGATCGGGCGCATCTCATCGCCGTTCTGGAGCAGGGCACGGGCAACGCCGTGACGGATTGCGCCGGCCTGGCCGGAAACGCCGCCGCCTGCAACGGTGCAAACGATATCAAAACGGCCCAGGGTGTTGGTGATCTCCATGGGCTGACGAACGATCAGCTTCAGAGTTTCGAGGCCGAAGTACTCATCGATGTCACGACCGTTGATGGTGATCTTGCCGGTGCCGGGGTACATTCTTACACGAGCTACCGAGTGCTTTCGTCTGCCGGTGCCGTAGTAGGAGGGCTTGGAATCGTACATTCTAAAATCCTCCTCTCAAATTACAGGGTCCACGCGGTGGGGTTCTGAGCCTGGTTGTTGTGCTGCTCGCCCTTGTAGATGCGAACTCTGGTCAGAGCCTTGCGGCCCAGAGTGTTGTCCGGGAGCATACCCTTTACAGCCAGCATCATGGCCTTCTCGGGGTTCTCACGCATCAGCTGGTCGTAGCGGATCTCCTTGAGACCGCCTACCCAGCCAGAGTGATGGCGGTAGAACTTCTGCTCGGTCTTCTTGCCGGTGAGGATTGCCTTCTCGGCGTTGATGATGATTACATGGTCGCCGCAGTCCACATGGGGTGCGAAGTCAACCTTGTGCTTGCCGCGCAGAATAGCGGCAGCGGCAGCAGCGGTCCGGCCGAGAGGACGGTTCGCAGCGTCGATGATATACCACTTGCGGCTGATTTCCTGAGCCTTGGGCATAGTAGTCATAGTGTTTACCTCCTGAAATGATTTGCAGCCCGCTTCCAAAAAACAGGGGCCGAATGTATTGACAGCGCCCTAAAAAGGGCATGAAAAGAAACCCTGTCAAAGCGACAAATCCTATTATATCCACGCCCCCAGGAAAAGTCAACACCTTTTTGCTATGTTTTTTATGCCAAAGGGAGCGAACTCCGTTTTTCTCCGTTTTTCACCGGTTTTTCTCCTGAATGCTCCGATGCCATTTTAAAATTCCTGCCCCCTGCCCACAGCCGGAAAAGCCGGTCCCCAAGCCAAAAACCTCGATTTAAGAAAAAACTGGGGATTCTGTGAGAACCGTCGCTTTACAGCCCTGTCCCGGAGGAGTATGATGGGGTTGAAAACCCAGAACAGAGGAGGAAGAGTCATGGACACATTATATAAAGAGTATCGGAAGCTGGGGGACAGCGGCAGCTGGCTTGGCCTGGAGCCCGGCACCGGAGAGGGCTGGTTCTGCACCCCGGTGGGAGCGGAGATCCTCGGGTGGGACAACGGGATCCACTACTGCCGGATCCCCGGGTTTGGGGAGATGGTGTTCTGCGTCAATCCGGAGCCCCTGGGTGAGCAGTTCGTCTATCCGGTCGCCCGGAACTTCCGCGACTTCCTGGGGCTGATTCTTGCGGCAGGCAACACCAATCCGCTGCAACAGGTCATCGGCTGGGACAGGGATCAGTACGACCGGTTCCTCGCCTCCCGAGAGGAGCAGGAGAACCGGGCCAGACCGGAGGTGCAGCAGGCACTGGAATCGCTCCGGGAGCTGGGCATAGCCCCCATCGGGGATCCGTTTGGCTATATCCGGGAGCTGCAGCAGGATTTCCCCTGGGAGACGATCCCCTTCCCGGACGACTACTACGATGCCCTTGGCCTGGAGCGGTAAGCATCGGATCTGGCGGACTTTCCACAATGTCAACCCGCCCATGTGGAAAATCCCAGACAGAACAAAAAACTCCGGAGGCGTGCTGCATCCGGAGTTTTTTTAGATCCAGGGGAAGCTGGATCGGTATTTTTATCGGTGGGAGGCTTAACCCCAGATCTCCTCAGCAATTTCACGGATCAGGGCCAGCTTCTTCCACTGGTCTGCCTCAGTGAGCTTGTTGCCCTCTTCTGTGGAGGCAAAGCCGCATTGGGGCGACAGGCAGAGGCGATCCAGCGGCACATACTGAGCCGCCTCCAGGATCCGCTCCTTGATGTGCTGTTTCTCTTCCAGCTGGGGACGCTTGGAGGTGATCAGCCCCAGCACCACGATCTTGCCCTCGGCAAGATCGGCCAGCGGTTCAAAGCCGCCCGAGCGTTCATCGTCAAATTCCAGGTAGTAGCTATCCACCCGCTCCTGCTGGAACAGGATCTTGCTCACCGGAGCATAGCCGCCGCTGGCTGCCCAGGTGGAGTGGAAGTTTCCGCGGCAGACATGGGTGTTGACGGTCATGCCGCGGGGGACGCTGTCCAGCACCGCATTGTTGAGCGCTACATACAGCTGAGCAGCGGCATCGGCGCCCTCGTCACCGCCGTAGAGCAGCTGCCGGTATTCCGGGCTGCAGAGCATTCCCCAGGTGCAGTCGTCCAGCTGCAGGCTGCGGCAGCCGGCATCGTACAGGGCACGGATAAAGTCGGTATAGGCCTGGATCAGGTCCTGGAAAAACTCCTCCTCATTGGGGTAGACGGCTGCCAGCGCTTCGGCATTGCCGGGACGGCGCTGTTCGCTGTAAAACTGAGCAGGTGCCGGAATGGTCAGCCGGGGGATGGCCCGACCGTTCACCAGCTCCTGCAGGAAGCAAAAATGCTCCAGGAACGGGTGATCGGCAAAGCGGATCCTGCCGGTGATCCGGGCGGTGTCGGCCCGGGTTTCCTCGCCGTGGAATAGATATCCGTGTTCGCCGACGATGTGCTCGACCCCTTCAAATCCCCACATGAAATCCAGGTGCCAGTAGCTGCGGCGGAACTCCCCGTCGGTGACGCACTGCAGGCCAGCTGCCAGTTCGTTTTCCACCAGCTCGGTGATGCAGCGGTCCTCCACAGCCTTCAGCTCATCGGCGGTGATGCTGCCGGCGGCAAAGGCAGTGCGGGCCTCCTTGATGGCTTCGGGCCGCAGGAAGCTGCCTACAACATCCAGACGGAACGGCGCATTGGTTCTCTTGGTAAAAGACATATAGAAATCCCCCTTCAAATCCTGTGATTCATGTGGTTGTTTGAATTGATGGGCCTATCATACCACAACAGAAGGCTATATGCTAATACCGATAAACGATTGATAACCATAGCTAAAAACTATACTGCTCTTTGTTATGGGCACAGTAACTGGCGATCTGTTCCGGAACATGAAACAGTGTCCACTACTGCTGCAGATAGGGCTGGAGCAGCTCCAGATACCGCTGGCCCAGGCGGCTCAGGGGCTGGTCCTTGGGGTGGAGGTAGCCGATCTGCATGATTTCGTCGCTTTCCAGCGGAACCGAGGTGATTTTCGAGCCGGTGGCGTCCTGGTGGATGATGCCGGAACTGATGGTGTATGCCCCCAGCCCCACCAGGAGGTTAAAGAGGGTGGCACGGTCGGTGACCACGATGTTTTTGGGGCTTTCGGCGGTGGAGTGCGGTTCCTCCGAGAAGTAGAAGGAGTTGTGCAGTCCCTGCTCGTACACCAGCCGGGGATAGCTGCGCAGCTCCTCCAGCGTCACCGACTCCCGGTTGGCCAGGGGGTGGTCGATGCTGACAAAGAGATGCGGCCGGGCGGTGAACAGCGGTACAAATTCCAGCTCGGCATCCCGGATGATGCGCAGCAGCACCTCCCGGTTGAAGTGGCTCAGGAAGAGGATCCCCAGCTCGCTGCGCTGGGTGCGGACATCTTCGATGATGTCGTGGGTACGGCTTTCCCGGAGGGTGAACTCGTACTGGTCCTCCCGGTATTCTCCCACCAGATCGATGAAGGCGCTGGCCACCACGGCATAGTGCTGGGCAGAGAGTGCAAAGACCCGGCGCACCGGTGTGCCGAACTTGTACTGCTGTTCCAGCAGGTCGGCCTGCTCCACCACCTGCCGGGCATAGGCGAGAAACTTTACCCCGTCGGGGGAGAGCATCACGCCCCGGCTGCTCCGGTAAAAGATGGTGATGCCCATCTCCTTTTCCAGATCGGCCACCGATTTGGAAAGGCTGGGCTGGGTGATGTAGAGCCGCTGGGCAGCCAGACTGATGGAGCCGGACTGGGCGATCTCGATGATATAGCGAAGCTGCTGCAGGGTCATGAAACTCCTCCTTAAAACGGGGTGAATGTGCATGGGGACTATTGTAGCACACCCCAAAAGGTGAGACAAGGAAAACCCACTGCACTCCCTTGCCTTGACATTCCCACAGGGGTATGGTAGGATAAAGCCGATTATTCAGGAGAAAGAGGTGGAAAGATGCGCAACATTTCTTGCAGATAAATTGGTACAGGCGGCGATGCTGTGGTTTCACGGTATCACTGCGCCCATTTGCAGGAAAGTTCAGCATCGATCCACTCACCCGGTCACAGCAGTCTGCCCCCGAACAGGGGGCGGTCCGGCTGTGCTTTGATGAGCTGCAGAAACTGGCTTTTCTGCAGCTCTGTTTTTTTGCTTTCCAATGATAAGGAGGAATGCATTATGTCAATGATCCGGGTCGAAAATCTCACCTTTTCCTATCCGTCCAGCTACGATACCATCTTCGAGGGGGTCAGCTTCCAGATCGACACCGACTGGAAGCTCGGCCTGATCGGGCGCAATGGCCGGGGAAAAACCACCCTGCTGCGCCTGCTCCAGGGCCAGGAGGAATACCAGGGGAGGATCCAGGCCGCCGTACAGTTCGATTACTTCCCCTATCCGGTCCGGGAGCCCCATCGCCAAACCGGCCAGATCCTGCAGGAAGTCTGCCCCCAGGCCCAGGAGTGGGAGCTGCGCCGGGAGCTCTCCTGCCTGGAAGTCCGGAAGGATGCCCTGGAGCGGCCGTTTTCCACCCTGTCCAACGGGGAACAGACCAAGGTGCTGCTGGCGGCGCTCTTCTTGAATGAAGGGCATTTCCTGCTCATCGACGAGCCCACCAACCACCTGGATACCGAGGCCCGGGCGGTGGTTGCGGCCTATCTC
>CAKWRB010000098.1:3445-5145 GCA_934845495.1 uncultured bacterium | reverse complement strand
ACCCTGGACACCCTGATTAAGAGTCAGGTGCTCTACCAACTGAGCTAGCGGTCCATGCGGGAAAATGGAGCGGGTGATGGGAATCGAACCCACGCAACCAGCTTGGAAGGCTGGGACTCTACCGTTGAGCTACACCCGCAGAAAAAAATGGAGCGGTAGACGGGATTCGGACCCGCGACATCCACCTTGGCAAGGTGGCACTCTACCACTGAGCTACTACCGCGTAATTCGGAGAAATTCTGCTCCATTTTGTAAGGAAAAAGTGGAGCGGTAGACGGGATTCGGACCCGCGACATCCACCTTGGCAAGGTGGCACTCTACCACTGAGCTACTACCGCATAAATATGGGGGTGAATTGGTGCGGGCGAAGAGACTTGAACTCCCACGCCATTGGGCACTAGATCCTAAGTCTAGCGCGTCTGCCATTCCGCCACGCCCGCATCACGAAGAATCAAGTGGTGATCCATCGGAGATTCGAACTCCGGACACCTTGATTAAAAGTCAAGTGCTCTGCCACCTGAGCTAATGGATCACAACCGCATTCAAGTGCTATATTAGTATAGCAGTATTTGATGCAGTTGTCAATCCCTTTTCCCGGAGTTATCGGGAAAAACGGACCTCTGCCGGGGGTTCCTCCTCCAGCAGCCAGCGGGTGAAGTAGTCCATCTTCCGCCGGATAAAGTACGGGTCAGCCGGAACATTGTGGTTAAGCCGGGGCAGAAGGATAAAGTCAAAGTCCTTATCCGCCCGCTGCAGGGCATCGATCAGCCGGACCGTCTGGGACATGGGTACATTGTCGTCCAGCATACCGCAGGCCAACAGCAGCTTCCCTTCCAGATTGGGGGCCAGGGCCGTGTTGTCACCCTGGAGGTAGATTTCACGATTATAGAGGCCGTAGTACCGCTCGGTCCAGGTGTTCTCATACATGCGCTGGTCGTGGTTGCCGGCACTGGCAACTCCCACCTTGTAGATGCCGGGGTATTCCAGCATGGCTCGAGAGGTGGCGCAGCCGCCGCCCGAATTGCCCCACATGCCAGCGCGGTTCAGATCCAGGAAGGGGAAGAGCGCCTTGATCTGCTCCAGTGTTCCCACATGGTCTGCCAGTCCAGCACAGCCGTGGATATTTTCGTAGCTCACATCGTGGATTTTCCGTCCCCGGCAAGGGGTGCCCAGGCCATCCAGAATGATGCCGGCAATGCCCAGCTGTGCATACTCCTGCAGGCCGCCGAAGATTTCACGGCCGTTGGCGGTTTTCCAGGTGAAGGCCTTGGGAACATTGGCGATCTGCATACCGCCATAAATGTAGTCGATGAAGGGATAGGTCTTGCCCTCCTCCATGTCGGCTGGGCGGATTAGGATTCCGTAAAGGGGAGTTTCTCCATCGGTGGCAATAACATGGAAGCGTTCAGGCAGCACATAGCCGGCCTCCAGAAGGGCAGAGATGTCAGCCCGGATCACCTCACAGAGCAGATCACCCTTCCGGTTCCGCAGTACGGTCACCGGCGGCTGATCCACCCGGGACCAGGTATCGGCCAGGCAGTCCGGGAAGATGCGCACCGAGTGTTCGCCATCCTCGGGCGTGAGCAGGCAGAAGTCCGTTCCATCAAAGTTCACGCGGCAGAGGCCGTGGTAGTAGGGATCGGAATATTCGGGCAGATTGTTTGCCATAAAGTAGATCTGCTGCCGCTCCTGGTCCACCT
>CAKWRB010000098.1:1126-3435 GCA_934845495.1 uncultured bacterium | reverse complement strand
GCTGAACGATGATCCCATCCGGGGTGACAGCGCCTTCACAGCAACCATCGGCATTGTTGTAGCGGTAGAGTCGGGCAAGTCCATCCCGCTCTGACTGCCAGAAGCTGTACCGTTTGTCCTCGGTGACAAAGTTGGAGAATCGGTAGTTGCCAAAGCCGTCCAGGGTGCCGCCGGTCCCCACATTGAGGAACTTATCGTGGGATTCCTCCACCAACGAGCGCACTTTGCGGGTTTCGGCATCACAGAGGTAGAGCCGGGCTGTTTTGTTGCCGCGGGAGAACCAGGTGAAGTACACAGCGCTGCTGTCCTCCAGCCAGCGGGCATAGCTGGAGGAGCTGTTCCCCAGCAGCAGGGGGAAACAATAGGGCTCACAGTCCAGCTGCTGCAGGGTACCCTGTTCGGCATCTCCCAACCAAAGGGTGACAATGGGAAGCTCGCGGTCGCTGTCCTCCGGGAAGGGGCAGCGGTAGCTGTGCAGACGGGGCCGGATGCTCTCCGAATGGGGGTCATCAAAGGCTTCAATGGCATAGAGCTTTTTAACCGACCGCATATCGATTTTGAAGGTGAGGAACTTCCGGCTGTCCGGGCTCCAGATTGCCAGCGGATGCTGCACATATCCGGTGCGGTCCATTGTGATGGAGGCATCGTAGTCCACCAGACGGCCGTAATCGCAGTCCTCCACACCGTCCCAAGTCAGGCGGATCTCCTCGCCGGTTTTCCAGCGCCGCAGCCAGAGGTCGTGTCCCCGGAGAAAGAGGGCGGATTCCCGGTTGGGGGAGGGGGTCTCCTCCGGCATGGGAGCAGGCAGTTGGGTGATGTTGTCGTCGGCAAAGCGCCAGATACAGCTCACACCCCGGTGAGTGAACTTCAGACTGGTATCGTAGAACTCACAGTCAGAGAAGGGGAGTGTATCCCCTTCAACACCCAGCAGCGCGCAGAGCTTGGCGGTATCGAAGAGGGGAGCAGTCCGACCATCCCGTTCCAGGGAGAGAAATTCCCGTTTTATGGAGCCATCCGGCATACGGGATTCCCGGGCAAAGTAAAGCACTCCGGCGGGGGAACAACGGATCACAGGGTCTCCGTTGAGCACCAGATGCTCCACCTGGCCAGGCAGAAAGCGGGAAGCGCGTTCATAGCGTGTTTTGATATCAGTCATGATATGACACCTCCTGTTCAAGTCAAGGGATTCAAATGATTTTACTATACAGCAAAAGAGGAAGGTTGTCAAATACTTATATTCAGTTTCTAATTAAGGTATCAATATCCGGCGAAATGCACAACAAAGAATGATGTTTTTATAATATGATCCAAATCAGAGGGGAAAACAAAACCGCCCCTCAGCCCAAAGGCGAGGGGTGGTCTCAAAGCAAATAGCTTAGTCAGCTACGTAGGGCAGCAGAGCGATGTGACGAGCTCTCTTGATAGCCACGGTCAGTTCTCTCTGGTGACGGGCGCAGGTGCCGGTCACACGGCGGGGAACGATCTTGGCGCGCTCAGAGAGGTATCTTCTCAGGCGAGCTACATCCTTGTAATCAATGGTTTCAACCTTATCGGCGCAGAAGGCGCAGACTTTTCTTCTTCTTCTGCCGCGATTTCTATCATTTCTCTCCATTGTGGGAAATCCTCCTTCTCATAAGTTTGGTTCAGATACCGAGGGACGATATGCCCAGTTAGAAGGGCAGGTCATCCTCACCGTCGATCTCCGAGAAATCCCCGAAGCTGCCGCTGGAATAAGAGGCAGGCTCAGCAGGGGCCGCAGGACGGCTGAAGTTGTTGCTCGGAGCAGACGAGTACGAGGAACCGGAACCCTGGGAAGCGCTCTTGGATTCTCCAAACTGCACATTGTCAGCAACCACTTCCACAGCGGTACGCTTGTTGCCGTTCTTATCTTCATAGTTGCGGGTCTGGATCGAGCCCTCAATGATGATCATTTTACCCTTGGTAAAATACCGGGAAACGAACTCAGCGGTCTGTCTCCAGGCAACGATGTCGATAAAATCGGTCTGGCGTTCCCGGTCACGGGAATAGTTGCGGTCAACGGCGATCCGGAAAGAACACACAGAAACACCATTCGGGGTCTGACGCAGTTCCGGGTCAGCCACAAGGCGGCCCATCAGAATTGCACGGTTCAGCATGGCAGGTTCCTCCTTTCGTACAGCGTATGTTACTTGGCAATAATCATGGAACGCAGTACGCCGTCGGTGATCTTGTAGATACGGTCGAGCTCAGCAGGGAAATCAGGGTTCGATGTGAACTCTACCAGCATGTAGTAACCTTCGGTCTCATCCTCGATAGCGTAAGCGAGCTTT
>CAKWRB010000098.1:0-1116 GCA_934845495.1 uncultured bacterium | reverse complement strand
ACTTCTCCACATTTGCAGCGATACCCTCTTCACCCATCTTGGTGTTGAAGATAACGACTGTCTCGTAATTAGCTGTTACCTTTGGCATTGTTGGTGCACCTCCTTTTGGACTTGAGGCTCTGCCGGTTGACAGAGCAAGGAATGTCAATCATGCACACGAAACTTCGTGATTGGCACGATAACGAATCAATTTTATCACATTCGGCCGGTTTGTCAAGGCCTTTATGCAGATTTTACAGGGTTTCTGCGAGTTTTTTGAGATAATTGCGGAAATCTTCGCCCACTTCCGGGTGCTTGAGACCCACTTCCACCGCAGCCTGAAGGATTCCCAGCTTGTTGCCCATATCGTACCGGGTGCCGGTGTAGTCCACACCGATCATGCCGTCCCGGCGGGCCAGCACCAGCATGGCATCGGTGAGCTGGATCTCTCCGCCGGCGCCTGGTTCGGTCTCTTCCAGGATGGAGAAGATCTCCGGCGGCAGCACGCAGCGGCCCAGAATGGAGTAGTAGGAGAGGACCTCGGCCTCAGTCTTGGGCTTTTCGATCATGTCGGTGACCAGGAACTCCCGGTCGCCGAGCGGATCTGCCTTGAGAGAGGAGTACTTGTGGATCATCTCATGGGGAACTTCCTTGATACCCACAACGCCCTTGCCGTGTTTTTCGTAGGCGGCACAGAGTTCGGCAGTGGCGGAATGTTCCCCGATGATGACATCGTCTCCATAAAGGACGGCAAAGGGCTCATCGCCCACAAATTCCTTGGCACACAGCACTGCATGGCCCAGACCCTTGGTCTCCTTCTGGCGTACAAAGGTGATGTTCGCCAGCTCCGGGATGGCGCGCACCTCGTCGTAGATGGCCTGCTTGCCGCTGGCCAGCAGACGCTCCTCCAGTTCAGGGGAGCGGTCGAAGTGGTCCTCGATGGCGCCCTTGCCACGGCCGGTGATGATCAGGATCTCGGTGATGCCGGCCTTGACGGCCTCTTCCACAATATACTGGATCACCGGTTTGTCCACGATGGGGAGCATTTCTTTGGGGATGGACTTGGAGGCCGGAAGCACACGGGTGCCCAGGCCGGCTGCAGGGATAACTGCCTTGCGGATCTTCATGGATATATCC
>CAKWRB010000097.1 GCA_934845495.1 uncultured bacterium | reverse complement strand
GTCCAGCACTGCCTGCTTGTAGTTCTGATGGACCGGACACTCCTCCGATACCAGCAGGCAGGTACCCACCTGCACACCGCAGGCGCCCAGGGCATAGGCAGCCAGCATCTGCCGGCCGCTGGCAATGCCGCCGGCTGCCACCACCGGAATGGATACACCGTCCACCACCTGGGGCACCAGGGCCATGGTGGTCATCTCCCCGACATGGCCGCCCGATTCGGTGCCTTCGGCGATGACTGCATCCACACCCAGCCGCTCCATACGCTGGGCCAGGGCCACGCTGGCCACCACCGGCATCACCTTGACCCCCGCCTCCTTGAGAGCGGAAATGTACTTACCGGGATTGCCGGCGCCGGTGGTCACCACCGGGACCTTCTTTTCGATGACGATCTCCATGAGCTCGTCCACCTGCGGATGCAGCAGCATGATGTTGACACCGAAGGGCTGATCGGTGAGCTGCCGGGCCCGGTCAATGTTCTCCCGGAGCTCCTCCGGCTTCATGCCGCCGGCGGCGATGAGGCCCAAGCCGCCTGCATTGGAGATGGCTGCCGCAAACTCACCGGTGGCAATGTTTGCCATGCCGCCCTGAATGATGGGGTATTTTGTTTTGATGATGTCACGAATATCCATGGGGGGTTCCTCCTACCAGTTCATCAGCACCGAACCCCAGGTGAGCCCGCTGCCGAAGCCAGCCAGCACCATCCGTTCACCCCGGCGCAGGAGATCCTGTTCCTGCATCTCACACAGGGCAATGGGAATGCTGGCGGCTGATGTATTGCCGTAAAATTCTATATTCTCGTAAAAGCGGGAGAGATCGGTGCGCAGGTGCCGAGCGATCCCCTCCACAATCCGGTGGTTTGCCTGATGGCAGACGATGTGATCCACCTCGGAGAGGGAGACTCCCGCCCGTTCCAGCAGCCGGGTAATGCTCTTGGGCACCGTGCTGACTGCAAAGCGAAAGACCTCCTTTCCGTTCATGGCAAGGGGGGAACGGCGGCCGTCCGGCAGCTGCTCTCCAGCAAGGAGCACCTCGCGGTTTCCGCAGGCGCCCCAGTCTGCCACCAGCCTGTCCGCCGAGGCCTCCACCAAGGCGGCACCGGCACCGTCACCGAACAGGATGCAGGTGCCGCGGTCGGTGTAATCCACCGACCGGGAGATGCGTTCCGCACCGATGATCAGCGCCTTTTTCCCCGGCTCCATACCATCAAGCAGGGCTTCGGCCGTCACAAGGCCGTAGATGAAACCGCTGCAGGCAGCATTGAGGTCATAGGCGAGCACTCCGGTGGAAAGCCCCAGCTCCTGCTGTACCAGACAGGCTGCCGACGGGGTTGCCAGGTCCGGCGTAAAGGTACACACCAGCACCAGGCCGATCTCTTCGGGGCTGGTACCGGCACGCTCCATGGCCTGCCGGGCCGCTGCCGCCGCCATGGATACCACCGTTTCGCCTTGGGCGATGCGCCGCTGCCGGATGCCGGTGCGGCTGATGATCCATTCGTCGTTGGTATCCACCATGTGGGAAAGCGCCTCGTTGTCCAGAACCTGCTGGGGCACACATTTGCCCATTGCCAAGATCTTCATATCGCAATCCTTTCCGTTCTCAGGAGCGGCAGTCGCCGATGCTCCTGAATTTTTTATATCGCTCGTTGCAGAGGGCTGCTCCGCTCCGGCTGCTGAGGAGTTCCACCTCGGCCTCCAGCTGCTCCCGGAGATCCCGGTAGAAGTCGGTGCAGTCCCCGGCAAAGCCGTGCTCCGGCTCTGCAATCACCCGGTCTGCCACACCGGCAGAGTGAAGATCCTGGGCGGTGAGCTTCATCAGCCCAGCGGCATCAGCAGCCCGGCTGCCGTCCTTCCAGAGGATCGCTGCAAAGCCCTCGGGCGAGAGTACACTGTACACGGCATTTTCCAGCATCCAGAGGCTGTTCGCCACCGAGATTGCCAGTGCGCCGCCGCTGCTTCCCTCACCGGTGACCAGTGTGATCACCGGTACAGTCAGCTGGCTCATGAGCAAAATGCTCTGGGCAATGGCCTCGCCCTGACCATGGCGCTCCGCCTCCAAGCCAGGGTAGGCACCGGGGGTGTCCACAAAGGTGAGGACCGGACGGCCAAACTTTTCCGCCTGGCGCATCAGCCGCATGGCCTTGCGATAGCCCTCCGGCTGGGGCATACCAAAGTTACAGCGGACATTTTCCTCCAGGGTCTTGCCCTTGCGGTGACCGATCACCGTCACCGGACGGTTGCCCAGCAGCGCAATGCCGCCCACAATGGAACCATCGTCCATGCTGGAGCGGTCGCCGCGCTGCTCAAAGAAATCGGTGAACAGGTGGTCGATATAATCCTGGATGTTGGGTCGTTCCTTGGAACGGGCCAGCTGGACCCGCTCATAGGCGCTTCGTATCACTTCAGCCATTCTTTCGCACCTCCCCACTGTGCAGCCGCAGCAGGCGGGTAAGTACCCCACGCAGTTCGCTCCGGGGCACGACCTCATCCACAAAGCCGCATTCCTGCAGAAACTCCGAGCGCTGGAAGCCCTCGGGCAGCTTCTGCTTGATGGTCTGTTCAATGACGCGGGGGCCGGCAAAGCCGATGAGCGCCCCCGGTTCCGCCAGGATGATATCCCCCAGCGAGGCAAAGGAGGCAGTCACACCGCCGGTGGTTGGATTGGTCAGCACGCTGATGTAAAGGCAGCCTGCCTCCCCCAGCCGCCCGATGGCTGCCGAAGTCTTAGCCATCTGCATCAGGGAATAGATCCCCTCCTGCATCCGGGCGCCGCCCGATGCACAGAATATGATGAGCGGCAGCTTCTTCTTGGCGGCATATTCAGCCAGCCGGGTGATCTTCTCGCCCACGGCGCTGCTCATGCTGCCCATGATGAACCGGCTGTCCATCACGGCGATGGCAGTGCGGCAGCCGCCGATGCGGGCGGTGCCGGTGATGACTGCCTCCCGGAGGCCGGTTTTCTGTTCCAGGGCCGAGAGCTTCTCAGCATAGCCGGGAAAGTCCAGCGGATCGCTGGCACGCACCGTGCCAAACAGTTCCCGGAAGCTGCCCTCATCCACGGTGGCAGTCAACCGGTCCCGGACACCCAGTACCCCATGGGTCCCGCAGTGCGGGCAGACCCGCAGCAGTTCCCGATACTTCTGGGAGAGGATCGGCTGGCCACAGTTCGGGCACTTGGTATATAGGTCGTCGGGGACCGATTTTTCCCGCACGACCGTTTTCTTGTTCCGGAACGCCTTGAAAAGATCGATCTTTTCCCGGCGCCGGGCAAACATATCCTTTGTATCCATCATCTCATCAGCTCACTCAAATGTTGCTCCACAAATGAGGTGGTAAACTGTCCGCGGACAAACTCCTCATGGTGAAGGATCAGATATTGCAGTTCTGTATTGGTGTCCACACCTTCCACGATGAACTCCTCCAGCGCCCGGCGCATCCGGCGGATGGCCTCCAGGCGGGTATCCCCGTGGACGATGAGCTTGGCCACCATTGAATCATAGTATGGCGGAATGGCATAGCCCTGATAGGCCGCCGTATCCACCCGAACCCCCATGCCGCCGGGCAGGAAAAGCCCTTCGATCCGTCCCGGACAGGGGCGGAAGTCCTCCCGGGGGTTCTCTGCGTTGATCCGGCACTCGATGGCATGGCCGGTGAGGTGGATCTCCTCCTGGGTAAAGGGGAGTTCCTGCCCGGCTGCAATGCGGATCTGCTCCTTGATCAGGTCGATGCCGGTCACCATCTCGGTCACTGGATGCTCCACCTGGATGCGGGTGTTCATCTCGATGAAGTAGAAGTTTCCCTCCTTGTCCAGAACGAACTCGATGGTGCCGGCGCTGTGATAGCCGGCCGCTTTTGCCGCCAGCACTGCCGCCCTACCCATCAACTCCCGCAGTTCGGGGGTCCGAGCCCGGCAGGGGGCTTCCTCAATCATCTTCTGGTTGCGGCGCTGCACCGAGCAATCCCGTTCGCCCAGATGCACCACATGGCCATGCTTGTCCGCCAGGATCTGAAACTCGATGTGTTTGGGGTCGAGGATCAGCTTTTCCACATAGACCGAGCCATCCCCGAAGCAAGCCTTTGCCTCGGCCGAGGCGGTGGCAAAGGCGTTTTCCAACTCCTCCGGGGTGTAGACCCGGCGCATTCCCCGTCCACCGCCGCCAGCAGCGGCCTTGATGAGCACCGGGTATCCGATGCGGTCGGCGATTTCCCGGGCTGCAGCGGCATCCGGGACCAGTCCGTCCGAACCGGGCACCACCGGCACCCCTGCCTTCTGCATCAGCTCCCGGGCTGCCGCCTTGTCCCCCATACGGTCGATGACATCGGCATCCGGGCCGATGAACACCATGCCGCACTGCTCCACCAGCCGGGCAAACTCGGAGTTCTCGGAGAGGAACCCATACCCGGGATGGACTGCATCACATCCCAGTCGGGTGGCGGCGCTGAGGATATTCTGCACATTGAGATAGCTCTGGGCGCTGGCTGCCGGGCCAATGCAGACCGCCAGGTCAGCCAGGTGTACATGCAGAGAGGAGCTGTCGGCAGTGGAATAGACCGCAACCGTTTCGATACCCATCTCCTTGCAGGCCCGAATGATTCGTACCGCAATTTCGCCGCGGTTGGCAATCAGTATCCTGCGAAACATATCAGACCCTCTTGAGGTAGCAGATGGGGGCGCCGTATTCCACCAGGTCGCCGTCCTTGGGGACGATGCTGGTGACAACGCCGTCAAAATCTGCTGTGATCTCGTTCATCATCTTCATGGCCTCCACGATGCAGAGGGTCTGGCCCTTCTGCACCCGGTCCCCCACCTGGATAAAGGGTGCTGCTTCCGGAGTCGATGCCGAGTAGAACACGCCCACCACCGGTGCGGTGACAGCCTCGTCCCCTGCGCCAGGGGCAGTCGGGGTTTCCGGCAGGACCGGTGCCAGCTCCCCTGCGGTTTCTGCCTCGGGCTTGGGCATCAGCGGCAGCTCCGGCTCCCGACGACGAATCGGCTCTTCCCGGTGCTGGGGCTGGGCCGGTGTATGCTCCTTGGACAGGACCAGTGAAAACGGTCCGTCCTCCAGTTCCAGACGGCAGATGTTCATGCCGTCAAATGTTTCCATCAGTTCCCGGATTTCTGCAAGTTTCATGCGTATTCCGCCTTTCCTCTTCCC
>CAKWRB010000096.1:1218-5178 GCA_934845495.1 uncultured bacterium | reverse complement strand
CAATGCCCACGGCACGGTTCTGCACCTCATGCTCCTGTACGGCGTTTTCCAGGTGCTTTTCCAGATAGTGCTGCACCGTCTCATCGATGGTCAGTACCAGGCTCTGACCGTCCTCGGCATCGAAGATCTGCTGCTCGCTGAAGGGCATGGCTGTGCCCTTTGCGTTACGCACCGAGGCAATGACACCGTTGGTGCCCGAAAGGGTTTTGTTGTAGTAGGCCTCCAGGCCATAGGCGCCGGAGCCGTCATTGCCAGTGAACCCCAGCACGGTGGAGGCCAGGTTACCGTAGGGATAATAGCGCATACTGTCCTCGCTGAGGTAGATGCCCTTGATGTCGTTTTCCTTGATGAAGGCAGTAACCCGGTCGCCGGTGTCATTGTCCACCTTCTTCTTGATGGTCTCGTTGTACCGCCAGGTTTTAAGGGACTTTTCGTAGACCATGTCGTAGTCCACATCGAGGATCTCCGAAAGACCGGAAGCCACCAGCTCCCGCTGGTTCTCCTCCATCTCCGCCGGCGAGATGAACACCGTCCAGACGGTGACACTCTTGGCCAGGGTTTTCATGTTCCGGTCAAAGATATTGCCCCGGTTGGCCGAGATAGAGGTGGAATACATCTGCTGACTGCTGGCTTTTTCCCGCCACATATCCGCCTGCACCACCTGCAGGTAGAACAAGCGGATGATCAGGGCGGCAAACCCTGCCCCCAATGCCAGCATGACCATCCGTGTACGGGAACCAAACAGTCTTGAGCCTGTGCCTTTCTGTTCCAATGTGCTGCCTCCCTGCAAACTATGATAAAATCCGAATTTTCCCATGAAAAGAAATCAAGAGTTAAGGACATACACGGTTCTTAACTCTCAATTCAACTTAATTTTTATTGAAGCTGATCCTCAAATATTCCAGGGCGGAACCGATCTTATCTGAAATTTCCTCCAGGATCGAGGCTCCGGACGGAGTACTCCTGGTGGTCACGATCTTATCACCGCCGCAGCGGTTGACATAGGTGACCTGATACGGCTCCAGCTCGGAAAGCCCCAGCTCATTTTTTGCGATGTTTTCCACATTCCGGAGGGACATCCGGCTTTCGATGGAAGTTTGCAGGCGCTCGTTCTCGGCCAGGAGCATCTGCTGCTTCTGCTGAGCTGCTGCCACCTGATCGCTGAGCTCGGTGAGCATGGCATTGCTGTACAGCAGCATACACAGGGAAACAGTCAGCAGAGCCACCAGCCCCACTGCCTTGGCCAGCATTTTGGGACGGGCCAGCTCCTCCCGACTGTGCTGCGCTACCACCCGGACCCGCGGAGACTGTTCTGCCTGCCGCTTGGGCTTGGGCTCGTAGATTGAAAGATCGTATGCTGCGCTCTGCATTGCCGCTCACTCCCTTATCGGTTCAGGCCAGCCTTGCCGACCCTGACTGTTTATATTCGTTCACACACCCGCAGCTTGGCGCTGTGGCTTCGGTTGTTTTTCGCCAGCTCCTCCTCCGAGGGGAGAATGGGCTTGCGGCTGACCAGTTTGGCGCGCGGTGTACGGCCGCAGACGCAAACTGGGAAATCCGGCGGGCAGATACAGCCCTTGGCCAGATCTGCAAACTTCTGCTTGACCATCCGGTCCTCCAGCGAGTGGAAGGTGATGATGGCAAAGCGTCCGCCCGGTGCCAGGTACTCGAATGCACGGTCCAGGCACTGGGACAGGTGATCCAGCTCGCTGTTGACTGCGATGCGGATGGCCTGGAAGGTGCGCTTGGCCGGATGTCCGCCCTCCCGGCGGGCCGGAGCCGGAATCGACTCCTTGACGATCTCCACCAGCTCAAAGGTGGTTTCGATGGGGGCCTGTGCCCGGCGTTTTTCAATATTCCGGGCGATTTTATATGCAAACCGCTCCTCCCCATATTCCCGGAGGATGCGGGTCAGCTCGTCCACGCTGTAAGTATTGACGATGTCCCGGGCCGAAAGGCCGCTCTGGCTCATGCGCATATCCAGCGGTGCATCGACATTGTAGGAAAATCCGCGCTCTCCGCGGTCCAGCTGGTGGGAGGATACCCCCAGATCCAGCAGGATGCCGTTGACCTGGTCAATCCTCAGATTGGCAAGGATCTGGTCCATGTCGGCAAAATCCCCCTGCACCACCTGGGCACAGGGATAGGGGGCCAGCCGTTCGGTGGCCACTGCAATGGCGTCCGGGTCCTTATCGATGGAGATGAGCCGGCCGGTGGTCAGCCGTTTGGCGATCTCCCGGGAGTGACCGGCTCCGCCGGCGGTGCCATCCACATAGATGCCGTTCGGATCGATGTTCAGCGCATCGATGCACTCCTGAAGCAGCACCGAGTAATGGTTGAATTCCATGTTATCCTTCCTCCCGCGTCAAAATCCCAGTTCGTCCATGGCAGCTGCCACATCCTCTGCCGAAATCTCACTGCACAGGGCCTGGTACTGGGCTGTATCCCAGATTTCCGCCCGCACCGAGGCGCCCACCACGGTGACATCTTTATCCAGATGGGCATACTCCCGCAGATTGGCGGGAATGAGGATGCGCCCCTGTTTATCCGGCTCCACTTCCACTGCACCAGCAAAGAAGAATCGCTGCAGGGTTCGGGAGCGGCTCATGGGCAGCGCCTTGATCTTCTGCTCCAGCTCTGCCCACTCGTCCAGCGAATAGACGAAAAGGCAGTTGTCCAGGCCTTTGGTGACAATGAACCTGTCCCCAAGATCGTCCCGCAGGCGCGCCGGAAAGTGAAGACGACCCTTGAGATCGATACTGGGATTGTACTCCCCGATCAGCATCGTCTTCCCCTCCTTTTTGGCAAGGAGAACACCACTTCTCCCCACTTTTACCCACCTACATAACTTAATTATACTCATGCCAACGGTAAATTGCAAGTCTCTTTTACCAATTCGTGAAAGTTTTTTGAATGGAAATTTATGTGCAAAAAGCGGATGGATTCGCGCAAAAAACCTCCAACCCTTGTAATATATTCCAAAAAGAACATATATTCGTATCCTGATATTTCAATTAGTATTATTTCATATTTTCCATTTATGGTAATTTATGTAAGTTAATAATCCACAATATATAGTGTTCATCCGGCAGATTCTGCTTCTGAAAAAGACTCCTTTCTCCCAGATTCGACCAGCTTCTGCATCAAAAATGTCATAGGGTGCAAAAAACCGGCCCTCGGATCGAGAGTCGGTTTTGGATCCTGTATTCAAATGGCTGATCGGATTTCCAGTCCGTACAAAGAGAAGACGATCAGTTTCCGCCCCGGAATCCCTTGCCGATCACCTGGCTGGTGTTGGTGATCACCACAAAGGCGTGGGGATCGGCCTCCCGGATCACACGCTGCAGGCGGCTGCCCTGCTGCCGGCTCATGGTGGTCATGATGGCGGTGTGGTCCACATGGGTGTAGATGCCCTCGGCCCGGTAAGTGGAAGCCGACCGCCCCAGATCATTCACGATGAACTGGCAGATGGGGTCCGGATTATCGGTGATGATGGTAAAGGACTTGCTCAGGTTCATATTTTCCATCACAAAGTTTACCATCAGGCTCTTGGTGCCAAGGCCCAGCATGGAGAAGAGCCCGGTGGCAGCGCCAAAGGCCGGGAAGGCCGCAGCAGCAATGAAGAAGTCTGCCAGGAAGAGAGCGCTGCCAATGTCGGCGCTGGTATATTTCTTGAGGATCATGGCGACGATGTCGGTTCCGCCGGTGGAGGCCCCCACATTGAACAGTACCGCCGATCCCACCGAGGGCAGCAGGACACCGAAAATCAGTTCCAGCAGAGGCTGGTCGGTCAGCGGCTGGCTCATGGGGAACAGCACCTCGAACAGACTGAGGAACGCGGACATGGACACCGTAACATAGGCGGTGCTGACGCCAAAGCTCTTACCGAGCATGACCGCCCCCAGGACCAGCAGTGCCAGGTTGAGCACCCAGTTGATGCCGCTCAGGGAGAGATTGGGG
>CAKWRB010000096.1:0-1208 GCA_934845495.1 uncultured bacterium | reverse complement strand
CAACTGCAAGTGGTTTTGCAGCACTTCTTTTATTTTTGCAGGAAAACGGTCATTTTAGATAAAACTCCCCCTTCTCTACCCCAGGGAATCACCGTTCTGCGCATCAGCTTTGCAACCTGATAAAGTTGTGATTTTGCACCCCGAAAAACCGGTACCCCTCCCCTGTTGCTCCAACAAAAAAGACAGGAGAGCAGCTGCACTCCTGTCTGAAGAATCACATCTTGTTCTTTCGGATGATGGTGCCCTGGGTAAAGGTGCCATTCGGACAGGGCATGGAGAATTCCATCATGGCATGGGGTGCTGCCGGTACCGGCTCCCCTTCGCCATTACGGATCTCAGCCACAGTCAGCTTGTAGGGCGGCTGACCGGGCTCCAGGATCTCCACCTCGTCCCCCACAGCAAACCGGTTGCGCTGGGTTCCGTAGAGCCAGCCATCGGCGCAGTGGTCCACCACCGCCACAATGTCACACTCCCGCACATAGCCGCCGGACAGATAGCACTGATCCGGACGCCCATAATAGAAGCCGGTGCTGTACTCCCGATGGCTGACCTTGTACACTTCCTCGGCCAGCCAGCCGGCCAGGTGGTAGTGTTCCGGGTCGGCCACATACTGATCCACCGCCTGGCGGTAGGCATTGGTCACCACCGATACATAGTAGGCGCTCTTGGCCCGGCCCTCGATCTTCAGCGAGGTAATGCCGGCATCCACCAGGTCATCGATGTGGTCGATCATCGACATATCCTTGGCATTGAGAATGTAGGAGCCATGCTCGTCCTCAAAGATGGGGAAATATTGTCCGGGACGCTTTTCCTCCATGAGATGATAGCCCCAGCGGCAGGGCTGGGCGCATTCGCCGCGGTTGGCATCCCGCCCGGTGAGGTAGTTGGAGAGCAGGCACCGCCCCGAGAAGGACATACACATGGCGCCGTGTACAAAGCACTCGATCTCCAGGTCCGCAGGGGTGCGCTGCCGGATCTCCCGGATAGTCTCCAGCGAGAGTTCCCGGGCCAGAACCACCCGCTTGGCACCCAGCTTGTACAGCTCGTTGGCGGTGAGGTAGTTTACCACACCGGTCTGGGTGGAGATGTGGATATCGATCTGCGGCACCAGCCGATGGGCCATCATCAGGATGCCCACATCCGCCACGATCAGTGCGTCCACCCCGGCATCCGCAGCCCGGAGCAGGAACTCCTCCAGCTGGTCTCCC
>CAKWRB010000095.1 GCA_934845495.1 uncultured bacterium | reverse complement strand
CCGTACAGGCGGAGGCACCGGCTCAGGAAGCGCCCCGCAAGAACCAGAAGAACTCCCGCCGCCGGGGTGGGAACAACAATAATACAGACCCCAATGCCCGGGTGCGGATCATTCCCCTGGGCGGTCTGCACGAGATCGGCAAGAACATGACCGTCTACGAGTGCGGTGACGATATGTTCATCGTGGACTGCGGCCTGGCCTTCCCGGATGACGAGATGTTCGGCGTGGATGTAGTGATCCCCGACTTCACCTTTGTGGAGAAGAACAAGGATAAGATCCGCGGTATCGTCATCACCCACGGCCACGAGGACCACATCGGCGGTCTGGCCTACCTGCTCAAGACGGTGAATATTCCGGTATACGCAACCCGCCTCACCCTGGCGCTCATCGAGGGCAAGCTCAAGGAGCATGGTCTGCTGGGCCGGGTGAAGCTCATCGAAAAACACCCCGGCGACCACATCAAGCTGGGCAGCTTCGATGTGGAGCTGATTGCAGTCAACCACTCCATCCCCGATGCCTGTGCCCTGGCCATCTCCACCAAGGCCGGCCTGATTATCCAGACCGGCGACTTCAAGGTGGACTACACACCGGTTGCCGGCCCGGTCATCGACCTGGCCCGCTTCGGTCAGCTGGGACAGCAAGGGGTACTGGCCCTGCTGGCAGACTCCACCAACGCGGAGCGCCCCGGCGCCACCAAGAGTGAACGCGTGGTGGGCGACACCTTCGAGACGCTGTTCAAGAAGGCGGAGGACCGCCGGATCATCATTGCCACCTTTTCCTCCAATGTCCACCGTCTCCAGCAGATCGTGGACTGCTGCGTCAAGCACGGACGCAAGCTGGCGGTTTCCGGCCGCAGCATGGTGAATATGGTGGAGCGCGCCTCGGATATGGGATACCTGAATATCCCCGAGGGCACTCTGGTGGATCTGGATGTGCTGGGCCGCTATCCCGACAACAAGCTGGTGATCGCCACCACCGGAAGCCAGGGCGAGCCGATGAGTGCCCTGACCCGGATGGCCATGAACGACCACCGCAAGATCACCGTCACCCCCAACGACTTCATTATCCTGTCGGCATCGCCCATCCCCGGCAACGAGGAGAGCGTCACCCGGGTGATCAATGCACTGCTCCGCCAGGGCGCTGAGGTGATCTATGAAAAGACCTACGACCTGCATACATCGGGCCATGCCCAGCAGGATGAACTCAAGCTCATGCTGGCACTGACCAAGCCCCGGTTCTTCATGCCGGTGCATGGTGAGTATAAGCACCTGAAGAAGCACTGCGATCTGGCAGCTGCCATGGGTGTGCCCAGAGAGAATATGGTCATCGGTGAAATCGGCCGGATTGTGGAGCTCTCTCCGGAGCAGATCGCCCTGGGCGGTACCGTTCCGTCTGGCTCGGTGATGGTGGATGGCCTCGGTGTGGGCGATGTGGGCAGCATTGTGCTCCGGGACCGCAAGCACCTGGCACAGGATGGCCTGATCATCGTGGTGGTTGCCATGGATTCCGCCACCGGCGAAGTGGTGTCCGGACCGGATATCGTATCCCGCGGCTTTGTCTATGTGCGAGAGGCCGAGGATATGATGAACGATGCCCGACGGGTTTGCCTGCGCGCAGTCAGCCGCTGCCGGGAACAGGAGATCCAGGATTGGGGCAGCATCAAGACCGCCATCAAGGACCAGCTGGGTCAGTTTGTATGGGGCCGTACCAAGCGCAGCCCGATGATCCTTCCCATCATCCAGGAAGTCTGATTTTGAACACCACAGTCTGAATCGTGTTTAATATACCACATTCGTATCATTTTCGTGACAAATGCATACGGGTGTGGTATAATCTTTTTCAGAATTAAAATGCGGGATGGTGCCGCCTGGCGGCGCAGGCCGCACTTCTGCAATAACAATCCGCGGCGAGCCGCATTTTGGAAAGGAAGATTCACGGTGCGAAAACGACTGGCGCTGCTCTCTACCATCTTTGGCTCCATGTTCCTGCTCTGCCTGGCAGTAACCGGCGTGGCTGCAATGGTGGACCCCCGGACACTGGCGGTTTCGATCAGTGTGTTCCTGGTGGGAATGCTCATCATCTTTGTACAGTATCGCTCCATCACGGCCGGTACCAACCGGTATCTGCATCTGCTGGGCGAGGAGGTCCATGCCCTGCAGACCGAGGCTTCCATCGACCATCCGCTGGCGCTGACGGTGGTCAATGACAGCGGCGAGATCATCTGGTATAACCGCAAGGCGGAGGAGCTGCTGGACGGCAGCAGTACGATCCAGCTCTACGGCCGTATGATCGCCGACTTCATCGGCAGTATCGATTTCCGCCAGCCCACGCCTGAAAAGGGCTTTGGGGTGCGCATCGGTGAACGGCAGTATTCGATGTATGCCAACGAATATGATTCCGGCAGCGAGGCCGGGACGCTGTTCGCCCTCTACTTTGTGGACGATCACGACCTCAAGCGCTACACCGATCTCTACTTCAAGACCCGTCCGGCTGTGATGCGCATCATGGTGGACAACTACGATGAACTGGTGCAGAATGCCCGGGAAAGCGACAAGACCCAGGTGCTTTCGGAGATCGACTACCAGATCAATCAGTTTGTGGAGCGGTACGGCGGTGTGATCAGCCAGGTGGAAAAGGATCGCTACAATGCAGTCTTTGAAGATAAGTTCATGCAGCAGATCATCCAGAACCGCCTGGAGATCCTGGACACCATCCGCAAGATCGAAATCAACGACCGGGTGCCCTGCACGCTGTCCATTGGCATCGGGCGGGAGGCACCCTCCATCACCGAGGCGGACGAGATGGCGCGGCAGGCGCTGGAAATGGCCCAGGGCCGCGGCGGCGACCAGGCTGCTGTGCGTACCCAGAACGGCTACGACTTCTACGGCGGCCTTTCCAAGGGCGTGGAAAAACGCACCAAGGTCAAGACCCGGATCGTGGCCCAGGCGCTCAGCGAGCTGATTGCCTCCAGCAAGAATGTGATCCTGATGGGACATCGCTTTGCCGATATGGACTGCTTCGGCGCCGCAGTGGCCCTGCACAAGGCAGTGACCCAGATGGGCAAGCCCGCCTGGATCGCCATCGACCCGGAAAAGAATATGGTGGACCTGCTCTACCGCCGGGTGGCAGAAAACGGCTACCGGGAGTACCTCAAGGCCCCGTCCGAGCTGATGGATGTAATTGAAGAAGGGACCCTCCTCATTGTGGTGGACACCCACTCCAAAACCATCATCGAATCCCGGGAGCTGTATGAGAAGTGCCGCACCGTGGCGGTGATCGACCATCACCGCAAGCTGGTGGAGTACATCGACAATGCTACCATCTTCTATCACGAGCCCTATGCCTCTTCGGCCTGCGAAATGGTTTCGGAGCTGGTGCAGTACCTCAGCGGCAACATCCGCCTGACCCGGCTGGAGGCCGAGGCGCTGCTGGCCGGCATCATGCTGGACACCAAGAATTTTGTATCCAAGGCCGGTGTGCGCACCTTCGAGGCAGCAGCCTACCTGCGCCGTCTGGGTGCCGAGACCAGCGATGTGCGCAAATTCTTCAACACCTCGCTTTCCGATTACCAGCAGCGCATCAAGCTGATGGCATCGGCGGAGCTTTACAACGGCTGTGCCGTGGCCAGCACCAGCCAGAGCATTGAGGACATCAATGTAGTGGCGGCCCAGGCGGCGGACGAACTGCTCAACATCAACGGTGTGGCGGCGTCCTTCGTGATGTACGAAAATGGCCGAGGAGTCAACTTCTCGGCACGCTCCATGGGCGAGATGAATGTGCAGATTATCATGGAGAGTCTGGGCGGCGGCGGTCATCTGACAATGGCCGGGGCACAGCTGTCCGACTGCACCATCGAAACTGCCCGTCAGCGGCTGTTTGAGGCCATTGATGACTATCTGAGCAAAAACCCAAGACCTGCCAAGTAACACAGTGACAGAGATAAAGGAGGAACTATATATGAAAGTAATTCTGACACAGGATGTAAAGGGAACCGGTAAGAAGGGTGAAGTGGTGGAGGTATCCGCCGGCTACGCCCAGAACTTCCTGCTCAAGCGCAAGCTGGCAGTGGAGGCCACCAACCAGGCCATGAATGAACTGAAGAACGAACAGGCTTCCAAGCAGCACAAGATCGACCTGGAGATGCAGGCTGCCCGGGACAATGTTGCCAAGATGAAGGATAAGAAGATCATCGTCAAGGCCAAGGCAGGCGCTGGCGGCCGGCTGTTCGGCTCGGTAACCGCTAAGGAAATCGCCGAGGAGATGGCCAAGCAGCACGGTGTCACCATCGATAAGCGCAAGATCGACCTGCCGCTGGAAATCAAATCCTTTGGCAGCTTCCGTGCGATCCTGAAGTTCTACTCCGGGATCAGCTGCGAGTGCTTTGTTGAAGTTGTAGAGGGCTGATCCAGCCGGAGCAGTCAATGTTTTTAGGAGGGGAGGAGCAGCAGATGGACCGGAATGCCGGAGCAGATGCACTGCTGGAAGCACTGCCATACAGCAAGGAGGCAGAACAGTCGGTGCTGGGTGCCATCATCGCCGATCCGGCGCGGATCACCGATGCACTGGAATATCTCAAGCCGGAGAGCTTTTACAGCAGTTACAACCGGGAGATCTTCTCGGTGCTGATGCGGATGTTCCTCGCCTCGGAAAAGATCGATGTGGTCACCCTGCTGGACAAGGTGCTTTCCGAGGGGATCTTCCCCACCGAGAGCGATGCCAAGATGTATCTGGTCAGCCTGGTGGAGATGGTGCCCAGCACCTCCAATGTGGAGGATTATGCCCGGATTGTACAGGAGAAGTACTACCTGCGCAGCCTGGCTGAGACCTCCCACAAGATCCTGGATACCATCCGGGAGGGCACCGGCGATGCCAAGAGCATCATGGACCGGGCCGAGCAGGATATCTTTGATATCCGCAAGGGCCGGGAAACCGGCGGTCTGACCCGCATCGATGAGGTCATCATCGAAACCTATGACCGCCTGCAGAAGCTCAGCGGCGACGACAAGAGCGAATATGCCGGAACCCCATCCGGATTCGGCGCGCTGGACACCATTCTCACTGGACTCAACAAGTCCGACCTGATCCTGCTGGCCGCCCGTCCCGGTATGGGCAAGACCTCCTTTGCCCTGAATATCGCCACCAATGTGGCAGTGCGTTCGGGCAAGAAGGTGGCGGTCTTTTCGCTGGAAATGAGCAAGG
>CAKWRB010000094.1 GCA_934845495.1 uncultured bacterium | reverse complement strand
GATTTGTGCAACAAAATTATAAGGTTCAAAATTCGCACTTAACCCCTAAACTTCCAAATGGCTCTTTGCCGCCAAAGGGGCATGTTAACCCATATTGTCCGGAGGGAATGGATATTACAGGCCGAACGGATTTTCGCCGCATTGTCCCTGTTGACGAGGGCGTTGCAAATAAAATAAAATCTTTGGTGTTTGAGAGTATGGAAAAGAACTGCGGCATGAGTGATGGAAAGATTGAAAGCGAAATTATAAAGAATTATGTTATGTCATTGCCACCCGAAGAACGAGCTGCCGCTGGGTGGACATTAAATCAGATTAGTCTGCAAGAGGCTGACCGATTGGGAGAATATGTACATCAGCGAGACCCCTCATGGAATTGGGGAAAGCCAGTCAAGCCCGGTATCTTGGATGACTACAAATCAGGCATGAATATACTAATATGATGTAGTTGTAATAGTAATATTGCAACTTTCCATTTGTAGAGGGGAGCCCAAAGTGCTCCCCCTCTCTTATTATCGAGTACGCCGTAAAACCCCTTGCATCAGCAATGAACAGGCAAAAAAGCCGCTCTTTTCGGGGCGGCTTTCTGATTGACACACTCTCTATAACAGGTGTATAATAAAAACAAAGGGTGTTGCCGGTGACGGTTATCCCCAGATTTTAGCTAAAGTAGCCGCTATCTTTGCAAGGACGGGCGGCTACTTTTTTATTGCAATGATGGTATACAAAATAATGATAAGAATCAAAACTATGTACTCCATTTCATCACCCCCTCCTGAAAGAAGGGGCAAAAAAGCATCACCCCTTCAAATGAAAGGGGATCACCGCCAACCGTATGGCAACACCTGCCAGTATTATATCACACTTCTACTGCTGGCGCCAAGCACCACACAGCTGCTTGTATATGCCCTTCCAGAGCCGAGAGATCCACAAGATTTCCCGGCTCTTTTTTGATGCCTCTCACAGGCCGCTGTCAGCCGCTGAGAAGCAGCCGAAGCAAAGAAAGCCGCTCCTCTCGGGGCGGCTTTCTGATTGACACACTCTCTATTGCGGGTGTATAAAAGGTGATTGTTGTGCAGATGGGTTCCTCTGGTTTTCAAATGTGTCCAAGTTGGACACATTTTCCGCCGGCATGGGGGTGGTTTTTTGAATAAATCAGAATATCTTTATTGATTTTTATTCCATTTTGTTCTATACTGAAGCCAACGAACAACTTGATATGCAGGAGGGCAGAGAGATGCGGACAATAGCCATCATCAACGCCAAGGGCGGCGTCGGAAAAACGACCTCCGCTTTGGTGGTTGCGGATATTCTATCCAGAGAGTACAAAAAGAGGGTGCTGGTGATCGACCTGGATCCCCAGCTTAATACCTCCAGACAGATGGGGGCGTATACTCCGGGCGGGCTTTGTGTGGCGCACCTGCTGGTGGACAAGACCCTGGAGGCACGCTCTGTAATAAAACACAGCCCGGTCTATGAGGGAGTCGATGTGATCCCCTGTGACAAGGCCCTGGAGGCGGCCAACATGCAGGTGCTGATGGAGACCTCCACCATGCAGCAGCTCCGCCTCAAACGCAGCCTGAAGCCGATCCAGGCCGATTACGACTACTGTATCCTGGACTGCCCCACCGCGATCCGGAACATCAGCACCATCAACGGTCTGGCACTGACGCAGGATGTGCTGGTGCCGGTCACAGCGGACAGCTACAGCCTGGACGGGGTGATGGATATTGTAAGCGTGGTCGAAGATGTCCAGGACTATAACGACGGCATCCGCCTGACGGGGATCTTCCTCACCAAATACGAGAAGATCAAGGCCTGCCGGGAGACTTTGGAGCATCTGCAATCGGCACTGCCCGGCCTGGTGATGGACACCTATATCCGGAAGTCGGCGACCATTTCCGCTTCCACCTTTGCAGAGCAGCCGCTGCTCGACTATGCAGGCAAGAGTTCCGCAGCCGATGACTACCGGAGCCTGGTCAAAGAATATTTGGAAAGGAGAAATTAAGCTATGTCTACTTGGGATTTTTCCGCAGCGGGTATCAATGGCTTGCTGAACAATGCGAGTAAATCTAAAATGAAGATCACCATGATCCCCTATGAGGACATTGTGCGCAACGAACACAACCACTATTCGATCGAGGACATCGAAAGCCTGGCGGCATCCATCAGCGATGTGGGCCTCCGGGAGCCGCTGGAGGTCAAGGCACTGGACGATGACCGATATATGCTCATTGGCGGAGAACGGCGGTATACGGCCATCGGGCAGCTCCGGGCAGAGGGCAGCACCCGGTACGACCTGGTTCCCTGCATCGTGGTGGATGTACAGAGCATCGATCTGCCCCTGTCGGACGAGCTGAAGGAGCTGTATGTCCTGACCACCACCAATGCCGAGCAGCGCGAAAAATCCGACTACGATGTGATGCTGCAGGTGCAGAATCTCCGGCGGATCTACTCCGAGCTGAAAGCGGCCGGCCACCCCTTGCGGGGACGGCAGCGGGACCTGATCGCCGAAACGCTGGGGATTTCCGCAACGCAGGTGCAGCGGTATTCCAGCATCGACAAAAACCTCAGCGAGGAACTGAAGCAGGAGTTCCGTGACGGAAAAATGGCCTTGACCGTTGCCGGTTCGGCTGCGGCCCTTTCCAGGGAGCAGCAGGCGGCACTCAGGGAGCAGACTGCCGGAAAGCCGGAGATCACCCAGAGCGATGTGGACCAGGCAGCCGCCGTTCCCATCCGCCCGGAGAATGGGGCCGACCAGGCGGGTGTGCCGGTGAACGCCAACTTCCTGCAGGGAATCAATGCCCAGCTGCAGGCACTGCAGGAGGAGTTCTCCGGGGGAGAACTCCTCCTCGCCCCGAAGGAGGCCGCCAGACTGCACACCCTGGCGGAGCAGGCGGAAAAGGCCCTGCACCGGATCCGGAAGATCCTGGACGGAGCAAAGTAACGATCGGGGGCCGGCAGCATAAGCGGAAACCGATTTTGAAATGGGAGCGTATCACATGGCGAGAAAAACAATATCCATGACCATTGGAACCGGAATCGATGAACAGCTCAATGCGCTTTCCGAACAGTATGGGCTGAACAAGAGCAGCCTGGTGAACCGGATCTTACAGCGCACCTTTGCCTGCGATCATGCCATTCAGAACCTGATGGCTGTTCGTCCGGCAGACCGGAGCAGGACCATCAAGAGAAGCTACCGCATCGAGGAGGAAATCGTTGCGTTTATGGAGCAGTATCCCGATCTTTCGATGGGCACCGTCATCGAAAAGGCCGTCGTTCAGCTGATGGAGCGAAACGATCAGCAAAAGCGGGAGTTCCTGTTCTCCTGATGTGTCCAACTTGGACACAAGGGGTGAGAGGGGAGTCCCTGCCTTCCGGAAAAGAAAAACGAACAGAGGTAGCGATCGGCGCCCCTGTTCGTTTTTGTGTTTATGGAGAGGAAATCAGAAAAAACGCCTAGATCGTGGCGCTCCTTTGTTTGGACAAATATTGATTATTCGGTACGAATGCCATATAATTATATCAGAGGTGATTTGCGTGGAAAGCCGGAAAGCGAAAATAAATGTCAGCGCAGCGGGAGGAACCGCCGGGAAAGGCGCTAAGACCTATAAAGTTTCGCTGCCCACCTCGTGGATCGAAGCGATGGGGCTTAGTATGGAGCAGCGAGAAGTTGAATTGTCTTTTGATGGTGAACAGATTATTCTTACCAAACATCTGCCGCTGCAGGATTTTCTGATCCAAAAGCGGGGAATGGGACATACCGTGTACCGGCTGCGTTTTTACGACGGCGACAGGCTTTGCACCGAAATAGCAGCCGATTTCACCGACCATTCTGTGTCAGTAGAAAATCATATATCCAACCCTGTAAAAACTGCTTTTGGGAACAATGCATCTCCCTCCTGGGAGGATTTCCAGAATTTTTTGCGGGAGCGCTGTATTCCCAAAGAGCGGGACGGACTCCGAGACTATTTGGAGGCGCTGCAGATCGATGAATATGATCCGCTGCAGATCATTTGTAGGACAAAGGGGCGAATGGCAGAGGATTCTCAATGGTTGGAGGTGTGCTGTGATGGCGATTCGGCTGGTATCGAATGAAAAAATTGCGGAAACTTCCAGCAAAGGCAATCAGGAAAAATGGCTGGATTCAGAGACAAACAGGTGGTATAAGCTGGATCAATTCGGCTACGAAGCTCTGGCGGAAACACTGACTTCCCGTCTGCTGGAAAAGAGCAATATTGAAGCGGATACTCCCTTTACATTTGTGCGGTATCAGATGGAGCGATTGTCGGTTCACGGCAGAGAGCGCAATGGTTGTGTCAGTGAAAATTTCTTAAAACCAGGACAATCCCTGATTACGCTCAACCGCCTTTTGAGCAATTACCTTGGGGTCCCTCTAAGCCAAAAACTGGCCCGGTTCCCCAGTGATAAAAAGAGGATTTTGTACCTGGCCCAGGCCACAGCAGAACGAACAGGCCTCCGGGAGTTTCCGCAATACCTGACACTGCTCTTTGAAATCGACGCTTTGATCGCCAACGATGACCGGCATCTCAATAACATCGCCGTCATAGAAGAGAATGGCCAGTTTGTCTATTGCCCGATTTTTGATCATGGTGCAGGGCTTCTGTCCAATGTAATGCTTTCTCAAATGGACATCGAGCCCTTGGCTTTGCTCAAGCCGCTGCGTGCAAGGCCCTTTCAGACTACCTTTATGCGGCAGGTCAATGCAGCACGCAGCCTGACAGGGCCACAGCTCAAACTGCCAAAGCTGAAACAGGCAGAGATCCAGGAGATGCTTCAGCCGCTGCTTGCATATTATTCTCCCCGTGACAAAGGGATTATTTCGGATCGCGTGATTGCCTGTGTCCTGAACCAACAAAAGAAATTGTGAAAACAAAAGCGCCTGTGCAGAAAACACAGGCGCTTTTTGCGCGATCAATACCAAATAAGTTTGGAAACAGTTTCTCGTTTCGGGTCACATCTCGGGAGAATTTTCTCTTAAATTGGAATATTTTTCAAATACAGTTTCAAAGAGGGAGGAAAAAGATCTCTCTCCCGACACCCATTCAGAGATTCCCTGTGCCAGATCCGGTGAGATCGAGACCCCTTCAATAGATCAACCGATAGGCTAACCAATACGTTAACTGGGGGCAGGATATATCAACTGACCCGATTGACATACTCCTGGGGAAATGGCGCACTTGTTGACACTCCCCATGCCTAAAGGCAGGGGATTCTCGGTTCGACGACCGCCGCCTG
>CAKWRB010000093.1:870-5258 GCA_934845495.1 uncultured bacterium | reverse complement strand
CAACCAGGGTGAGCAGGTGACTGTGATTGGTGAAGTGGTTTCCCGTGGAGAAAGAGAGATCGAGATATGCTAAAGATTGCAGTACTGGTCTCCGGCGGCGGCACCAACCTTCAGGCATTGATCGATGCCCAGGAGGCAGGGAAGAACCCCAATGGCACCATTGCACTGGTGGTCTCCTCCAATAGCAAAGCATATGCTCTGGAACGGGCAAAGCAGCATAGAATCGAGACTGCCGTACTACCGCGCAGAAAATATGCAACTACGGAAGAGTATGACCGGGCACTGCTTGCCCTGATGCAGGAACACGAGATCGATCTGATTGTTCTTGCAGGTTTTATGTGTATCCTGGGCAGCACCTTTACCAGAGCGTATGACCGACGAATTGTCAATGTGCATCCGTCCTTGATTCCCTCCTTCTGTGGAGATGGTTTCTATGGACTGCATGTGCATGAAGCAGCCCTGGCCTATGGCGTTAAGGTGACCGGTGCAACGGTACACTTTGTCAACGAAGTGACCGATGGGGGACAGATCATCATGCAGAAGGCCGTTGAAGTTCTCCCTGATGATACCCCGGAGACTCTGCAGCGTCGGGTAATGGAGCAAGCCGAATGGGAAATTCTTCCCCGCACTGTGGCCATGATCTGCAGCGGAGAGATCAAGTAACCCAATCAAATACTGGAAGAAAGGTCGATCGATATGAAAAAGAGAGCATTGCTCAGCGTTTCGGATAAAACTGGCATTGTTGAGTTTGCCCGGCAGCTGGAAGAGCTGGGATATGAAGTAGTTTCCACAGGCGGCACTGCACGCACTCTGCAGGAAAATGGTATTACTGTAACCGGCATTTCGGATGTGACCGGCTTCCCCGAGTGCCTGGATGGCCGTGTCAAAACCCTGCATCCGGCTGTACATGCCGGCATTCTGGCGATGCGTTCCAACCCGGAGCACATGGCTCAACTGGAAAAGCTGGGCATCACCCCCATCGATGTGGTGGCAATCAACCTGTACCCCTTCAAGCAGACCATTCTCAAGGATGGCGTAACTCTGGAAGAGGCAATCGAGAACATCGATATCGGCGGTCCTACCATGATTCGCGCTGCTGCTAAGAACTGGCAGGACGTAGCTGTAATTGTAGATCCCGCTGATTACGACAGTGTAATCGAAGGCCTGAAGGCTGGGGAGCTGAGCCGTGAAGCAAAGTTCCGTCTTGCAGCCAAGGTGTTTGAGCATACAGCTGCTTACGATGCTCTGATCTCGAACTATCTCAGAAAGCAGATGGGTGCTGACCCCTTCCCGGAGGAACTTACCCTCACCTTTGAAAAGCTGCAACAGATGCGCTACGGTGAGAACCCCCATCAGAACGGCGCCTTCTACCGTGAGATCGGTAAGGCTACTAACAATCTTGCCTCGGCCAAGCAGCTGCATGGCAAGGAGCTTTCCTACAACAATATCAACGATGCAAACGGCGCACTGGATATCCTCAAGGAATTCGGTACCGATCAGCCCTGTGCCGTAGCAGTAAAGCATACCAATCCCTGCGGCGTGGGTATTGGCAAAACCATTCATGAGGCTTACCTCAACGCCTACAACAGCGACCCTGTTTCGATTTTCGGCGGCATCGTTGCGCTGAACCGCAAGGTGGACCTGGAAACAGCAGAAGAGCTGGCTAAAATCTTTCTGGAGATCATCATTGCTCCCGGCTTTGATGAAGATGCTTATGAGCGCCTGGCCAAGAAGAAGAATATCCGTCTGATGGAACTGCCGGATTGTGCCAAGGCAAATGAGCCCGGCACCCTGGACATGAAGAAGGTGGCAGGCGGTTTGTTGGTTCAGGAGCTGGATACCAAGCTGCTGGGCGATGAGCTCAAGGTTGTTACCAAGCGGACTCCCTCCGAAGAGGAGATGGAGCAGCTGCTCTTTGCCTGGAAGGTGGTTAAGCAGACCAAGTCCAATGCCATTGTTCTGGCAAAGGACAGTGCAACCGTCGGTGTTGGCCCCGGGCAGACCAATCGTGTTACCGCTCTGGATCTGGCCATTCGCTACGCAGGTGATAAGGCCGAAGGTTCGGTTATGGCATCGGATGCTTTCTTCCCGTTCTCTGACTGTGTAGAGCTGGCTGCCAAGCATGGCATTACTGCCATCATTCAGCCGGGCGGCACGCTCCGGGACGAGGACAGCATCAAGGCCTGCGACGAGGCTGGTATCGCTATGGTATTTACCGGTACACGGCACTTTAAGCACTGATTCAGGGGAGGATATGAACTGATGAAAATTCTGGTAGTTGGTTCCGGCGGACGGGAACATGCCATTATCCGCGCACTGAAGAAGAGCCCGAAGGCGGAAATGATCTATGCCCTTCCGGGCAACGGCGGTATGGCCGCAGATGCCATCTGTGTAGAAGGCAGTGCGACTGATATTGACCGTGTAGTGAGCTTCTCTAAGGAAAATGGTATCGACTTTGTAGTGGTCGCTCCGGATAACCCGCTGGTTCTGGGCATGGTAGATGCCCTTAACGAGGCCGGTATTGCCACTTTTGGTCCCCGTGCCAATGCGGCCATTCTTGAGGGAAGCAAGGTCTTTTCCAAGAATCTGATGAAGAAATACAATATTCCCACGGCTCGCTATGAGACATTCGATGAGGCTTCTGCTGCAATTTCCTACATTGAGGAAATGGGTGAGTACCCCGTCGTAATCAAGGCAGATGGTCTGGCTCTTGGCAAGGGTGTAATCATTGCCAAGGACTTTTCCGAAGCACAGGACGCTGTAAAATCCATCATGGAGGACAAGGCCTTCGGTGCCAGAGGCAACCATATTGTTGTGGAGAAGTTCCTGGAAGGTGTTGAGGTTTCGGTCCTGGCATTCACTGATTCCAAGACTGTGAAGCCGATGATTTCCTCGATGGACCATAAGCGTGTGGGAGACAATGATGAAGGTCTCAATACCGGTGGTATGGGAACCATTGCCCCGAATCCCCATTATACCGAATCCATCGCAGCCGAGTGCATGGAGACCATCTTCCTGCCGACCATCCGTGCGATGGAGCAGGAGGGCAGACCTTTCAAGGGCTGTCTCTACTTCGGCCTGATGCTCACCAAGAATGGTCCTTATGTAATCGAATACAACTGCCGCTTTGGTGATCCCGAAACCCAGGTAGTGCTTCCGTTGCTGGAAAGCGATCTCCTGGAAATCATGCTGGCCACCTACCATGAAACTCTGGCTGATCTGGAGATTCGCTGGTCGGACAAGAGCGCTGCCTGTGTGATCCTGGCCAGTGGTGGGTATCCGGTCAAGTACCAGACTGGCTACGAAATCCAGGGACTGGACGCAAACGGCCAGTGTGAAGGTGCTGTTGTTTACCATGCTGGTACCAAGCAGATCGATGGAAAGTATCTGACTGCCGGTGGTCGCGTTCTGGGTATTACCTGCACTGCCAACACTCTGAAATCCGCTCTGGAAGCCGCTTATGACGCTGTAAAGACTATCAGCTTTACAGATATGCACTACCGTCATGACATCGGCAAAAAGGCTCTCTCGCCGGAGAAGTTCTGATTTGCTCCATCCATAACAGGTTTATAAACAAGCCCGCAGGGTTTGAAAGAAGATTCTTTCAGACTGCGGGCTTTGTTCTGTATGAAATCAGGATTGAGGGACAGAGGTGACAATGTGATAGTAAGTTCGGGCTGTAATCAGATACACTCCGGTGTAGAACCCCAGAAATACCAGCGCCGAAACTGCAACACATCCAATAAAGAGCGGGGTATTATGCATTTCAAAGAGGGTCAGGATTTTTTGTAGGGCAGGGAAGGCAAAGGTAATGTGAATCAGGGCAACAAGAATGGGGAGGAAAAAGACCATCTGTACCTGTCGACGGATCGAGGTTCGCACTTCTGCGTCGGTGAGGCCGATCTGCCGCATGATCTGAAATCTCTGTCGATCCTCATACCCTTCGGTGATTTGCTTATAGTAGATAATCAGAACAGTAGTGATGAGGAAGAGGGCGACAAAGAATAACCCGACAAAGAGAAGGCTCCCATAGACCCGATAGAAATCGGTTCGTGCTTCGCTCTTGAACTGACTCCCATAGGCTCCTTCAGTTTGGCGCAGATGTTCGGTAAGAGCCTGTGGAAACAGGTCTGCGTTGACCGATTTGGGATCGTAGTCAAACCAGAGTGTATAACTCACTGTGGCGATCGGATCATTTTGTATGGCGCGAATCAGATCTTCCTGGTCCTGGAAGAAGAGGATTGGCTGAGTAGGCGCATCCGTTTGCCGGAGGTAGGCATTCACAGAATCAGATTCCGGAAGTGTGACAACGGTAAAGTCACTGCCATCGATCTGAAGGGTCGACCCTTCCGGAAAGTCTTTGCCATGATAGATCAGGATCTGGTGAT
>CAKWRB010000093.1:0-840 GCA_934845495.1 uncultured bacterium | reverse complement strand
CGCCGCATTGAGATCTTCCAGGAGACGGTACTCCAGTGTCTGGTTGACTTGCTCATTTGAAGAGGTGCTGCTGATGGTATTTCCCTGTTGATGGACAAATGCAAGATGCTTTGTTGCTTTGATGGAAGAAGTCATATCCAGGTCATACGACTGAGCAACCTTCTCGACTGTACCCAGAAGATCAGGTTCCGGGACATTCTCATCCGCATTCCGGTATACTGTGACCGAGGCCTCTTTGAGATAAAGCGCATTGAGCATATCCTCTTCGCCGATATAAAGACAGACGCAGGAGGAGATGGTTACCAGCACCGCTGAGGCAAGGATACAGATGTTTGCCAGCCCCACTGCATTCTGTCTCATTCGATAGAGCATTCCGGATACATTGATAAAATTATCTGGCTGATAGTAGAATTTCCGGTTTCTTCTCATGGCCTTGAGTACAACGATGCTGACAGCAGAGAAGATGCAGTAGGTGGCGATGATGACCAGGATTGTAGCAGGAAGGAAAATTGCCAGAACCATGAAAGGCTCTTGTACCGTAAGGGCCAGCGCATACCCCGCGATGAGTGTGCAGATACCGATACCAGCAAGGAACCATCGGGAACGGGGTTCGGTCTCGCCCTGAGAGGTTCGCCGCAGAATTTCAATGGGGTCACTGCGGAAGATTCGGATTACATTGCGCAGCAGTACGATTCCCCAGGCCACCAGAAAAAGTGTAACAGTAATATTGACTGCACCCATGGGAACCCACATTTCCAGATCAACTGGCAAATGGGTGATGTTGAGCAGGAGAAGATACATCAGCTGACTGAATACAGCGCCGGCAAGGATCCCGCAGAT
>CAKWRB010000092.1:1586-5346 GCA_934845495.1 uncultured bacterium | reverse complement strand
ATGGCAGAGGTATCGATTGCGGATGATGGTCCGGGAATTCCGCCAGAGGTGCGGGAGCATCTGTTTGATCTGTTCTATACGGCGGAACAGGGTCGGGCGGATAGCCGGAGGGGACTGGGTCTGGGACTGAACCTCTGCCGGTCCATCGTCAGTGCGCATGGCGGCTGTATTTCTGTATCTGAAAACCGGCCTAAGGGCTCGGTGTTTGCCTTTACTTTGCCATTGGAGGAAGCGAGGATCGATCATGTATAAGCCCAAAATCCTGGTCGTGGAAGACGACCCTGCCATCACCAATCTGATCCGCACCACCCTGGATACCCAGGATTATCAGTACCATACCGCCCGCACCGGGTCAGGCGCACTGCTGGATGCGGTCTCGTATAATGCCGATGTGATCATTCTGGATCTGGGCCTGCCGGATATGGATGGTGTGGAAATCATCCGGAAGATCCGGGGATGGAGCGAGGTTCCTATCATTGTGGTCAGCGCCCGGAGTGAGGATCAGGATAAGGTGGAAGCCCTGGATGCCGGTGCAGATGATTATCTCACCAAGCCATTCAGCATCGATGAGCTGCTGGCTCGTCTGCGGGTGGCTCTGCGCCGGAGCCGGACCGATTTCGGGTCCGGGCAGCAGAACGAGGCGATCTATCATAACGGCAGTCTGACCATTGATTATGCAGCCGGATGTGCATATCTGGATGGGCAGGAGATCCATCTGACCCCCATCGAATACAAGCTGCTCTGTGTTCTGGCACGGAATACCGGCAAGGTACTGACCCACAACTATATCCTCAAGGAGGTATGGGGCAGCGCTCTTGCGTCGGACACACCGTCGCTGCGCGTCTTTATGGCTACACTGCGCAAGAAAATTGAACAGGATCCCTCCGCTCCCCGATATATCCAAACACATATCGGGGTGGGATACCGTATGATTCGGCAGTAAATACACACAGAACCGATGAAACCGCTCTGCATTGCAGGGCGGTTCTTTTTTCCTCGAATCTTTACATGGTTTTAATATGGTGCCTGAAATGCTAAGACCGGCTTCACGACAAAACTGATACAATGGGTGCATGGAAATAAAGGAGGAGATCGTTATGATGGATCTGCTGATGGCCGCGCTGCTGACCGGCTGTGCAGGGCTGACCCTGGTTCTGCTGGACTGGTGCTGCCGACAAGTCAATCGCACCGAATAGGGAGGAAAAGCTATGATTCTGCTGGGAATGATTGTATTGCTGCTGGGTGCGTACCTGTTCTATGCATTGGTACACCCCGAAAAATTCTGAATTTGGAAGGAGGAAGCCCTGTGCTTCAGATTATCCTGACACTGATTATCTATCTTCTGCTGCTGATTCCTGTGGGAAACTATGTTTACCAGGTGGCAGCAGGCAGACATACCTTTGCCGATCCGCTGATGGATCGGGTCGATGGGGGGATCTACCGGCTGTGCGGCATCTCCCCGGAGCGCACCATGGACTGGAAGCGATATGCTATAGCCCTGATCGGAACCAACCTGGTGATGATCCTGGTGGGATATGGGATCCTGCGCTTTCAGAGCATCCTGTTCCTGAACCCCAACGGTATTGGGGATATGGATCCCTCGCTTTCGTTTAACACCATCATCAGTTTTATGACCAACACCAATCTTCAGCACTATGCCGGAGAAAGTGGACTCTCCTGTCTTTCTCAGATGCTGGTCATTACATTTATGATGTTTGTATCCGCAGCCAGCGGCTATGCAGCCTGCATTGCATTTATTCGCGGACTTGCAGGAAAAACCCCTGATCAGGTGGGGAATTTCTACACCGACCTCGTCCGGATCATCACCCGTGTCCTGCTCCCCTTTTCGGTGGTAGGAGGACTGCTGCTTGTCTGGCAGGGGGTTCCGCAGAACTTTTCTGGTAACCTGGTCGTGGATACAGTGGAGGGGGCCAAGCAGGCCATTGCCACCGGACCGGTTGCTTCGCTGGAGATCATCAAGCATCTGGGCACCAACGGCGGTGGGTTCCTGGGGGCCAATTCCGCTACGCCGATTGAAAACCCCACCATTCTTACAAATCTGATTGAACTCTGGTCGATGATGCTCCTGCCGGGGGCCTGCGTGATCACCTTTGGCAGAATGGTGCATGACCGCAAGGCAGCAGAACAGCAGAGTTCCCCCAATGCTGTGCCAAAAGCAGTTCGGACCAGCCTGACTGCACGGATCTATGGCCGGGAGGGGCGCAGCATCTTTGCAGCCATGAGCATTCTGTTCCTGGTGGGACTGGGTGTTTGCTTCTGGGCCGAAAGCCAGGGGAATCCGATGCTGGCTGCCGTGGGGCTGAATCAGTCCATGGGCAGTATGGAGGGAAAGGAAGTCCGCTTCGGCGTAGCACAGTCGTCGCTGTTTACAACGGTCACAACTTCCTTTACCACCGGTACCGTCAACAATATGCATGACACCCTTACCCCGCTGGGCGGAATGGTGCCGATGCTGCACATGATGCTCAATGTGGTGTTCGGCGGCAAGGGCGTGGGACTGATGAACATGACCATGTATGCCATTCTTGCTGTGTTTATCTGCGGGCTGATGATTGGACGCACACCGGAGTATCTGGGCAAAAAAATCGAAGGCCGTGAGATGAAACTGGTGGCCCTGAGCATTATTATCCATCCGCTCCTGATCCTGGCCTTTACTGCCCTGGCAGTGGTTGTGCCTGCCGGTTTGGCTGGAATCACCAACCCCGGTTACCACGGGCTGTCCCAGATCCTTTACGAATATGCCTCTTCGGCTGCCAACAATGGATCCGGCTTTGAGGGGCTTGCAGATAATACACTGTTCTGGAATATCACGACCGGAGTGGTGATGTTCCTGGGGCGGTACCTGCCCATTGTATTGCAGTTGGCAGTAGCGGGTTCGCTGATGAAGAAGCGCTTTGTCAATGAATCGACTGGCACCCTGCACACCGATGGGATCGGGTTTGCTGTGATCCTGGTATTTGTGGTCTATATTTTTGCAGCACTGACCTTTTTCCCGGTGCTTGCATTGGGGCCGATCGCAGAACATCTCACTCTGTGGGCCTGAGGAGGAGTCGTTATCATGAGCAGAAAAAATCAGAAACAGATGACCTCGGAGATGCTGCAGCAGGCAGTGAAAGGCTCGTTTGCCAAGCTGAATCCGATGTATATGATGAAAAACCCGGTGATGTTCGTGGTGGAAATCGGGTTCTTTATCACACTGGCTTTGGCGGTGTTTCCAGGGCTGTTTGGCGATACCGGTGCCAATTTGCGTACCTATAATGCCATTGTAGCCGGTGTGCTGTTCATCACCGTGCTGTTTGCAAACTTTGCCGAGTCGGTGGCAGAGGGTAGAGGTAAGGCACAGGCTGCAACCTTGAAGAAAACCCAGAAGGATACCAAGGCCAGGCTGTTGTCCGAGGATGGAACCGAACAGGTGATCCTTTCCAGCGAGCTGAAAAAAGGCGACATCGTCATGGTATCGGCTGGTGAAGTGATTCCGGGAGACGGCGAAGTGGTAGAGGGGATCGCATCGGTGGATGAATCTGCCATCACCGGAGAATCCGCTCCGGTAGTACGGGAATCCGGCGGAGATTTCTGTTCGGTGACCGGCGGTACGACCGTTGTATCGGACTGGCTCAAGATCCGGATCACCTCAGATCCGGGACACAGTTTCCTGGACCGTATGATTGCACTGGTCGAGGGAGCTTCCCGGAAAAAGACCCCCAACGAGATCGCACTGAACACACTGTTGGTCTCTCTG
>CAKWRB010000092.1:0-1576 GCA_934845495.1 uncultured bacterium | reverse complement strand
CCTATGTAGGGGTCCGGCTGCGGATCTCCACCTTGATTGCACTGACTGTCTGCCTGATCCCCACAACCATTGGCGGTTTGCTTTCGGCCATTGGCATTGCAGGGATGGACCGGGTCACACGCTTTAATGTCATTGCCATGTCCGGTAAGGCGGTAGAGGCCTGCGGTGATGTGGACACCATGATCCTGGATAAGACCGGTACCATCACCTTTGGCAACCGTCTGGCGGCCGATTTTCTGCCGGTGGCAGGAGCCGATCGGTCCGAACTGATCCGCTGCGCTGCACTGACCAGTCTGCACGACGAGACTCCCGAAGGCAAGTCCACACTGGAACTTGCCCGGAGACAGGGCGACCAGACCCAGGAGCCTGCTCAGGCCGAGTATCTGGAATTTACAGCCCAGACCCGAATGAGTGGACTGGATCTCCCGGACGGCACCCAGGTGCGCAAGGGCGCCTCGGATGCGATCGAGCAGTACGCCACAGCCCAGGGCGGAAAAATCCCCGAGGATCTGCATGAGCTGGTCAATCGGGTGGCTGGATTGGGGGGAACCCCACTGGTTGTATGCGAAAACAGCCGGATCCTGGGTGTTATCTATCTGAAAGATACGGTGAAGCCTGGTATGCAGGAGCGCTTTGAACGGCTGCGTGCCATTGGCATCAAAACGATCATGTGTACCGGTGATAATCCGCTCACCGCTGCAACCATTGCCCGGGAAGCCGGTGTGGATGGCTTTGTGGCAGAATGCAAGCCGGAGGATAAAATTGCAGTAATCAAGAAGGAACAGGCCGAAGGAAAGATCGTCGCCATGACAGGAGATGGTACCAACGATGCACCTGCACTGGCTCAGGCCAATGTGGGACTTGCAATGAACAGCGGTACCACAGCTGCCAAGGAAGCAGCCAACATGGTGGATCTGGATTCGGACCCCACCAAGATTCTGGAGGTCGTGGAAATCGGCAAGCAGCTCCTCATCACCCGCGGCAGCCTTACCACATTTTCCATTGCCAACGACATTGCCAAATACTTTGCGATCATCCCGGCCATCTTTATGGCGGCAATCCCACAGCTGGGTGTACTGAACATCATGCACCTTGCTTCGCCGGATAGTGCTGTACTTTCGGCACTGATCTTCAATGCCATCATCATTCCCTGCTTGATCCCGTTGGCAATGCGCGGCGTGAAGTACCGTCCCATGTCGTCGGGGCGGCTGCTGGCCCGGAATATGCTCATCTATGGGTTGGGCGGTGTCATCACCCCCTTTGTGGGCATCAAGCTCATCGATATCCTGCTTCAGCCGGTGCTTTTGGCACTGGGACTGGGGCTGTAAGAAAGGTGTGGAATATCCATGCGTGAAACTGTAAAAGGTTGTTTGAAATCGGCCCGGCAGGCTGTATCGGTCACACTGGTGCTGATGCTGATCTGTGGTCTGGGGTTCCCCTGCCTGTTGACAGGGCTTTCCGGAGTGTTGTTCCCCTGGCAGGCTGGCGGCAGTTTGGTCGAGGTGGACGGCAAGGTGCTGGGAGCCGAGCATGTAGGGCAGGAATTTGTCAGTGACTGTTACCTTTGGAGCCGCCC
>CAKWRB010000091.1 GCA_934845495.1 uncultured bacterium | reverse complement strand
GTCATAGGGAAGGATGGGAAGCAGCGGTCCGAAGATCTCTTCGGTCATCAGCGGGCTGGTATCATCCAGATTCGTCTCGATCAGCGTTGGCTCAATTTTCAGTGTTTCCCGGTCCACGCGGCCGCCCACCACAGGATCCTCCGGGAGCATAGCAGCGATGCGGTCGAAGTGCCGCTCGCTGACAATGCGGGGGTAGGCGCGATTCTCGCAGGGGTCTTCGCCATAAAAGCGGTGGATGGCCTTCTGCATCTCCCGGATCAGGGCATCTTTTCGGCTGCGCGCAACCAGTACATAGTCCGGTGCCACACAGGTTTGCCCGCTGTTGAGACACTTGCCCCAGATGATGCGGGCGGCAGCGGTGGGGAGATCGGCAGTTTCGTCGACGATACAGGGGCTTTTTCCGCCCAGTTCCAGTACGACAGGGGTCAGATTTTCCGCAGCAGCGGCCATCACCTTTCGTCCTACGGCGGCACTGCCGGTGAAGAAAATCAGGTTATAGGGCCGTGCGGTTTCGGCAGCAGCGGCCTCCGCACCACCGGTAACGGTGCGGCAGAGACGCTTATCAAAACAGGCAGAGAGCAGCCGCTCCAGGACCGCTGCTGTGGCAGGAGCGTACTCAGATGGTTTGAGGGCGATGCAATTGCCGCCTGCCAGCGCAGAAATGATCGGCCCGATGGCGAGCAGGAAGGGGTAGTTCCAGGGCGCAATGACCAGGCAGACCCCCAGCGGCTCCCGGACAATTTTGCTGCTGGCCGGGAAGTGCATCAGCGGAGTGGGAACATACCGGGGTCTGGCCCAGTCCCGGAGATGCCGCATGGTATGGCGGATCTCGGTCAGGCACAGGCCAACCTCGGTCATATAGCTCTCTTCAGGGGATTTCCCCAGATCGCACCGCAGTGCCTCCAGGATTTGCGGTTCAAAGCGCTTGATCCCGTGATAGAGGGTGTTCAGATGGGCCAGCCGCTGTTCCAGCGGAAGGGTTGCACCGCTCTGAAAGTATTGTTTTTGCATCAGAAAAGCATCCATACTGTTTTCTCCTCCGGAGTTTGTACGCTTTTAGTATACCATCTCTTTATGAACATTTCACACATTGTATGAAAACTTCCCCAGGGTCCACAAACGGTTGGACAGATTCCCGCTTTCTGCATAGGATAGTCCGAAGGGAATTTTTCTTCGGTTCTCGGGTTGACAAAGGTATACTGGTATGGTATGATTTACTCATTGGTTTGGTTAGTTAAAACTAACCAACTTAGAGCAGGTAAAAAAGGAGGCTCTTTCTATGAAACACGAAGTTCTTGCAGTCACAATGACACTGATTGCCGGACTCAGCACCGGCATTGGCGGTCTGATCACATATTTTTCAAAAAAGCCCAATGCCCGGTTCCTCAGCGTCAGCCTTGGCTTTTCGGCTGGTGTGATGATCTATGTATCGATGGTGGAACTCTTTGCCGAGAGCAAGGATACGCTCACGGCGGCACTGGGAAGCGGCGGCTATGCCCTTGCGGTCCTCTCATTCTTCGGGGGAATGCTCGTCATCGCAGCCATCGACCGGCTGGTTCCGGAGTACGAAAATCCCCATGAAATGACCTATCTGGAAGGGGAGGAGAATGACGAGCTGGCGGCCAACAGCGGCAAGATGATGCGCATGGGCCTGATCACAGCACTGGCCATCACCATCCACAACTTCCCGGAGGGCATGGCAACCTTCGTCTCCGCGCTGCAGGGCGAGGAGCTGGCACTGCCCATCACCATGGCCATTGCCATCCACAATATCCCGGAAGGCGTTGCCGTGGCTGTGCCGATTTACTATGCCACCCGGGACCGGAAAAAGGCCTTCTGGTACTCGCTGCTTTCCGGTCTCTCGGAGCCATTGGGCGCCTTTTTGGGGTACCTGCTGCTGCGTCCCTTCATGAGCGATACACTGATGGGCATCGTGTTCGGGGCCATCGCCGGTGTCATGGTTTACATCTCGCTGGATGAACTGCTGCCGTCGGCAGAGGAGTACGGCGGACATCACCAGGCGATGGCTGGTCTGATCGCGGGTATGGCCGTGATGGCAATCAGTCTGCTGCTCTTTGCATAAAATTGGAAGAGATCCGGCTGTACCGGGGAGGATTTCCCAGGAAGCAGCCGGATTTTTCTGCACTTTTTCGCAAAATGTAAAGGAAAACCCCTTGACATCTACAAACCGGTCGCTTATAATATTCAAAGCAGCGATGGAAAGTGTGTGACCTTTACATGAAGGAGGCATCGACATGGCGAAGGATCTGAGTATTTCATATCTGCTCGATTTTTATGGCCAGATGCTCACCGATAAGCAGCGGGAAGTCACCGAGTTTTACTACAACGATGACCTCTCTCTGGCGGAAATCGCCGATCACTGCCACATCACCCGGCAGGGTGTGCGGGATTCCATCAAGCGGGCAGAGGCCCAGCTGCGGGAGTATGAGGAAAAACTCGGGCTGGCCCGGCGGTTTGTCGAGATCCAGAACGGTCTGGACGAGATCACCCGGTGTGCCCAGGATATTTCCATCTACAACGACAAATTCCTCGGATCGGCCGAGGTGGAGAAGCGTACAGCCCGGATCTGTGAGCTGGCTTCTCAGCTCAACGATTAACCAAGCATCCGCGACGGACGAGCGCGGTCGGTAAAGGAAGGTGTCTATGGCTTTTGAAAGGCTTTCGGGAAGACTTTCCGAAGTGTTCAAAAAGTTAAAGGGCCGGGGCAAGGTCAAGGAGAGCGACATCAAGGAGGTCATGCGGGAAGTCCGCATGGCACTGTTGGAAGCAGATGTCAACTACAAGGTTGCAAAGGATTTTGTAGCCTCGGTAAGTGAAAAGGCGATGGGCAGTGAAGTGCTTGAAAGCCTGACTCCCGCCCAGCAGATCATCAAGATCGTCAACGACGAGCTGACCGAGCTGATGGGTTCCACCAATGCCCGGATTACCTTCTCCTCAAAGCTGCCCACTATCATTATGATGTGCGGCCTTCAGGGTGCCGGTAAAACCACCCACTGTGCCAAACTGGCCCGGTATTTCAAGCAGAGCGGCAAGCGGCCGCTGCTGGCAGCCTGTGACGTCTACCGTCCGGCGGCGATCCAGCAGCTGCAGATCGTCGGTGAACAGGCCGGCGTTCCGGTGTTTGAAATGGGGCAGGGGGACCCGGTGGAGATCGCCCGCAAGGCGGTGCTGCACGCCCGGGATTACGGCAATGATATCCTGATCCTGGACACCGCCGGCCGTCTGCACATCGATGAGGAACTCATGGATGAGCTGCGGCGCATCAAGGAGACAGTACAGCCCCAGGAGATCCTGCTGGTGATTGACGCGATGACCGGTCAGGACGCAGTCAATGTCGCCAAGAGTTTTGATGAAACCCTGGGCATTGACGGTACCATCCTCACCAAGCTGGATGGCGATACCCGCGGTGGTGCTGCCCTGTCGGTACGGGCTGTGACCGGAAAGCCCATCAAGTTTGTGGGTACCGGTGAAAAACTCGACAACCTCGAACCGTTCTATCCCGACCGTATGGCCTCCCGAATCCTGGGTATGGGAGATGTGCTCACCCTGATCGAGAAAGCCCAGAGTACGGTGGACGAGCAGAAGGCCATGGAAATGGCCAAGAAGCTCAAAGAACAGAGCTTTGATATGAACGACCTGCTGGAACAGATGCAGCAGATCAAGCAGATGGGCTCCCTCAGCCAGGTGATCAGTATGTTCCCTGGTGCTGGCAAGATCTCTGACGAGGAGACCGCTGCTGGAGAGGCTCAGCTCAAAAAGACCGAGGCCATCATCAATTCCATGACCAAGCGGGAGCGTGAGCGCCCGGCCATCATCAATCCGTCCCGCAAGCGCCGGATTGCAGCTGGCAGCGGTACCAAAGTGGAAGATGTCAACCGTCTGCTCAAGCAGTTTGAGCAGATGCAGAAGATGATGAAGATGATGGGCTCTTCCAAATTCCGTCGTGCGGCAAGACGCGGACGGATGTTCTAACCTTGGTTTTTATGTCCTTCCGGGCGTAAAAATAGATAAATTTTTTCAAATACTTACAGGAGGTGACAGTCATGGCTGTTAAAATAAGACTGCGTCGCATGGGTGCTAAGAAGGCTCCGTTCTATCGTGTAGTGGTAGCGGACTCCCGTTTCCCCAGAGATGGTCGTTTCATCGAGGAGATCGGTTACTACGATCCCACTAAGGAACCGGCTGTTGTAAAGATCGACGCTGAGAAGGCTCAGAAGTGGATCGCCAACGGCGCTCAGCCCACCGATACCGTAAAGGCTCTGCTCAAGAAGAACGGCGCTCTTTAATCACACGGGAAAGTCGGATAGTTTCCTGTCCGAAACATAGGTCGGAAAAGGAGATTGCTTATGGAAGAACTGATCGCAGCAATAGCCAGAGGTCTGGTGGAGGACAAGGAATCCGTCAGTGTTAAAGCGGATGCTCCTGCTGAAGATGGTACCATTATTTATCATCTGCATGTAGCGGAGGATGACATGGGCCGTGTGATCGGAAAGCAAGGGCGCATCGCCAAGGCTATTCGAACAGTTGTCAGAGCGGCGGCTACCAAAAGAGAAATGAAAGTGGTTGTTGAAATCGACTGACACTGGAAAGGGAAAGCTGGGACTTTCCCTTTTTTCATTTATATCGAGAAAATCAGAGAAGCACACCGATTGCAGGAATGAAATCAACCAATAAACGGATACAGGAGGGCCTTATGCCGAAGGAATATTTGGAGTGCGGAAAAATTGTCACATCCCATGGTGTCCATGGGGAAGTCAAGGTGCAGCCCTGGTGTGATGGCCCGGAGTTTCTCAAGCGGTTTGGCACCTTGTATCTGGATGCTGCCGGCACCCGTCCGGTCAAGGTGCTGTCGGCCAAAGTGGCAGGCGCCATGAGTGTGCTGAAGCTGGAGGGTCTGGACACCCCAGAGGAGGCACGGACCTGGAGAGGACGGGTGCTGTATCTGCGTCGCTCGGATGTGAAACTCGCCCCGGGGGATTACTTCATTCAGGATTTGATCGGCCTGCGGGTCGTAGATGCCAACGATCCCTTGGTCGAATATGGTGTGGTGGAAGACGTCTCTTCCACCGGAGCAAATGATGTATATCACATTGCCCGGGAGGGGCAGGATCCGGTGCTGATCCCTGCAATCAAGCAGGTGGTGGCCGGTGTGGATCTGGAAGAGGGTGTAATGCGCATTACACCGCTGGAGGGCTTGTTTGATGAAGATTGAAATTGCAACCCTGTTTCCGGAGATGTGTGAGACAGTCCTCAGCGAGAGCATCATTGGCCGGGCGCGCCGGGCCGGGAAGCTGGATATTCACTGCCGGAACATCCGGGACTATACACTGGACAAGCATCGCCGGGTGGACGACACCCCCTATGGAGGCGGAAAGGGGATGCTCATGCAGGT
>CAKWRB010000090.1 GCA_934845495.1 uncultured bacterium | reverse complement strand
ACCGGGTCATCGCCTTTGCCTCCACCTCCAAGGTCACCTATCCCGGTGCCGGCATTGCCGCACTGGCAGCTTCCAGCGCCAACCTGGACTACATCGCCTCCCACATGACCCATCAGACCATCGGCGCCGACAAGCTCAATATGCTGCGCCATGTGCTGTTCCTGCAGGATCTTGACCATGTCAAGGATCATATGGCAAAGCATGCAGCCTTGCTCCGCCCCAAGTTTGAGCTGGTGCTGCGGATGTTCGATGAGCAGCTCCGGGAGCCGGGGGTTGCCCAGTGGACCACTCCCCGGGGCGGCTACTTCATCACCTGCCAGGTTCCGGAGGGCTGCGCCAAAAAGGTGGTACAGCTCTGTGCCGAGGCCGGGGTGCGCCTCACCGATGCCGGTGCCACCCATCCCTATAAGCAGGACCCCCAGGACAGCGCCATCCGCATTGCCCCCAGCTATCCGCCCATCGGTGAGCTGGAGGAGGCCATGCAGGTATTCTGTCTCTGCACCCGCCTGGCAGCAGTGGAAAAACTGCTGGGCTGCTGACCTTTCTAAACCCCAAGATTTTATCCAGGCCCTCTGGTGGTGCATTTCGCCGCCAGGGGGCTTTTTTACCGGGCAGATGCATCGATTTTGCCCGAATTTCACAGAATTTCGCCAAATTTGCCGAAGAGCAGCGTTCTGAAACACCCGGAGGCGGAAAAACGCTGAAATTCACCGGAAAATCGCCCCAGTCGGTTGAAATTTCCTCTGTGTGTGATAGAATGATAGAGATAGAACAACAGTAGCTGCCAGACAGCACAGGAGGTGGATCGCAGATGGGCGCAGACCCTGGAAGTTGCAGGATAGAAATGCAGAATACAGCCAGGGGAGCCCGGAGGTTCCTCTGGGATTGAGGAGGAATCAGTGTGATCAAATTCTACAAGACACAGGAAAACCGTATGACCGAACTGCCGAAGTACAGCGAGGGCTGCTGGGTATCGGCCGTGTGCCCCACTCCGGACGAGATCCACTACCTGATCGAGGAGCTGGGTGTGGATGCCCAGTACATCAGTGCGGCACTGGATGAGGAGGAGAGCTCCCGTATCGAAAGCGAAGATGGCCAGACCCTGGTGATCATCGATGTGCCCTACATGGAGGAGGAGCAGGAGGAAAAGACGGTTGTCTACACCACCACTTCCATCGGCATCATCCTCACGCCGGCCAACTTCATCACCGTATCCGCCCGGGAGACCCTCATCATCAACGAGTTTGCCGAGGGGCGGGTCAAGGGGGTTCAGACCCACCAGAAAACGCGCTTCCTGCTGGCAATCCTGCTGCGTGTAGCAGCTCGGTTCCAGATTTACCTGAAGCAGATCGACCGGCTGTCTCTGGCCACCGAGACCCAGCTGCACCGCTCGATGCAGAACAAGGAGCTGTTCCAGCTGCTGGGTCTGGAGAAGAGCCTTGTGTACTTCTCCACCTCGCTCAAATCCAACGAGCTGACACTGGAGAAGATCCTCCGCGGCCGGATCATCAAGCTGTATGAAGAGGATCAGGATCTGCTGGAAGATGTGCTGATCGAGATTAAGCAGGCCATCGAGATGTGCAACATCTACTCGGGAATCCTGTCCGGCACCATGGATGCCTTTGCCTCGATCATCTCCAACAACCTCAACATCGTGATGAAGATCCTGGCAGCTGTCACCATCGTCATGGCCATTCCGAACATTGTCTTTGGCTTCTATGGCATGAATGTGGTGGGCTTCAGCGGTGTGACCATGTATGTGCCCATCGCCGTCACCCTGGTACTGATGGCGCTCAGCACTGTGATCCTGGCCAAACTGGGTATGTTCAAGTAAACGATCTCTGTATTTTATAGGAGCTGGCCGCTTTGCAGCAAGAGGTTCGGCTCCTTTTTTGTACGGAAAGGAGAGGTTGTCATGAAGTATGTGGATTGCTCTGCCCCGGTACGGGAGTATCTCTGCCAGGCCGACCCGGTGCTGGGAGCGCATATCCGCCGGCTCGGGGAGCTGTACCGCCCCATGAAGGAGGATCTGTTCACTGCGCTGTGCAGCAGTATCGTCTCCCAGCTTATCTCCAAAAAGGCAGCGGCAACGGTGTTTGGCCGCCTGGTGGAGCGGTGCGGCGGTGCGATTTCCCCACAGGCGCTGGCCGATCTCACCCCGCAGGAGATCCAGCAGTGCGGAATGTCCATGCGCAAGGCTGAAAACCTCAGCCGGATCGCTCACTCGGTCCTCAGTGGCGAAACGGATCTGGAGCATCTCCAGTCCCTCTCCGACCCGGAAATCGTCCGGGTGCTCTCCGCACTGCCCGGTGTGGGGGAGTGGACGGCCCAGATGCTGATGATCTTTGCCATGGGCCGGCCGGATGTGATCAGCTACAAGGACCTGGGCATCCGCCGCGGCATGATGACCGCCTATGGGCTGGAGGGCCTGAACAAAAAACAGTTTGACGCCATTGCCAGAGCCTATCACCCCCATGCGTCGGCGGCCTCCATCTATCTGTGGCACCTCTCGGACGAGGTGACCGGAAGCACCAGCCTTGCGCAGATCAACTGAACCGAAGCCCGGCGCATCACGCCACCGGGCCGGAGTATATCAGACCAGAAAAAATCCCCCTGTTTTTGTAAACAGGGGGATTTTTCACTCCGGTGATTGGGGTTCCGGAGCGGTTGAATCAGCGTTCAGCAACGCTCCGCTTGATCTGCAGGAGCAGCAGCACCAGGCTGACACCCAGCAGGATGTGCCCGATTCCAGCCATGCCGGAGATGGCAGCATCCATGCCGTGGGAAAGGGTGGTACCCAGCACCTGGGGAACACCGCGGACTACCAGCATACCGGCTGTCAGATTGAGTCCGGTGTGGTAGACAGCCAGGATCTTTCCGGTTTTCGGGCCGGAGAAGGAGAAGTTCTTTTCCAGCAGAAGCAGCAGGAGAAAGATCACCATGCCCAGCAGGAAGTAGTGGGTATGTACCACCGAAAGGGTGGTCTCGCCGACAAAGCCGCTCAGCTTTGTGAATTCCCGGTAGAATACCCCGCCAACCATGGCGAGGATCGAATAGAAAAGTGCGTTGTTTGCATAGCGTTTCATTGCGTGATTCCTCCCTTATCTGCACTCTTTTTTCATAGCGGAATAGCCGATCCACACAGTCCAGACATAGGCGCAGGTCTTGGGGATCATCAACATGCCAACCAGGGGAATGGTATCTGCCCACAGCACCACCGGGATATAGAAGCCAAAGCTCAGCACGATGGTCAGCCACATCCAACGGAATGCGGTGTCCTGATGCTCCTTGACGCTGCGGTAGAACAGCACAATGATCAGCAGGCCCAGCAGGGCAAAGGGAATGTTGCGGTAGATGCCCCAGGAGAGGGGTGCATCGGCGCTCAGCCACTGGTTCTGGGGCATCATGCACAGGGCAATGCGCACACCGGCCAGTCCGTAAACCAGCGCAGTCAGACCGTTCTTCCCCTGCACATGGTAGCGCTGCCGCCATACATAGTAGAGCAGGACATAGAAGATGGTCATGGTCACCGAGGTGATCCACTTACCAGCGCCCAGGGCAACGGTGTAGTTTTCCAGTCCGGTGGTGCAGAGGGCGATGGCACGGGGAACCAGGTGGAACGAGTCACCAGCGCCCAGTACCACAGCCATGATACCGAACAGACGGAACTGGGTGTTGCCCTTGCTGCCCTGGATCATCTTGATGCCAAGGGTGATGACGGTAACCAGATAGACAATGTCGAACAGAGTTTCTGCAATAGCCTGCATAGTAGCATCTCCTTTTTAATCATCAGTCATGTTTGTTTTCAGATAGCGGCAGAGAGTGCCCTGCCATAGTTTTTCCCGAACCGCAGCCCAGCCAGCAGCAGCGAGGCGCCCAGCCCGGTGTAAAAGACGGCAATGAATCCATCCGGAGTCAGTCCGCTGGCCCGCAGAGCGATTCCACCCAGCATCATTCCGGCCATGATGGCGAAGGATTTTCCATCAAAGAACTTCAGAAAGAAAAGCCGCTCGTCTTGATAGGCGCAGATCCTGGCCGTATGTTTTTTCACCAGCTTTCCAAAGACAAACTGCTGGAATACTGCAAAGACCAGCAGGGAGAGCAGAGCGTTCCATATGGTGAGGTAGGCAGGATAGACCACCATTCCGACCCGGAGGACATTGACTCCGGCGATGCTCCACACCAGTGCAGCGAGAAGCAGCAGGGTATTTCGTTTAACTTTCATGTGCATCCTCCTTGTCTGAACATCGTTCAGTTTCCCAGGTGAAAAATTCCCACATCGGGGTGGGAATCTCAATACAGTGTTCTGCGGATGATCTCCAGGATCGCAGTGGGATCGTAATCCTGCCGCAGCAGCGCCGAGAGCATCAGCGAGAACAGCACATCTGCAACTTTTTCTGCTGTGAACTGTTCGGTGAAGGCATCGGGCCGGATCCGGGCATCGTGCTTGAGGACCATGCACAGCCCATCCAGAATGTGCTGCCAGGTCTGCTGCATCCGCCGTTTTCCATCCAGCTTATCCTCCCGCATGAACCCAAGGGAGTGCAGGGTGAAGAAGCCGGGATATTGCTTGCACCCATATTCCATTCGTTCATACATCCAGGCGATGCAGGCCTCGGTATCCCGGAATACCGCCTCATCCTCCGGACGGTGGAAAATCTCGCACCAAACGCTTTCTACTGTGGCTCCGACCAGTTCGGCCTTGGAGTCAAAGTAGTTGTAGATCGAGCCGACCGAAACGCCGCAGGCCGCAGCCACCGAACGAATGCTGACAGTGGAACAGCCCTGCTGTCGGATCAGTTCCCGGCTGGTCTGGAGGATCTGCTCTTTGGAAGTCACAACCGTATTCATAGTGTCCGCTCCTCTCTTCAATCTGAACAATGTTCATTATACGAATCACAGCCGGATTTGTCAATAGCTTTTTTGTGAATTTTCAAAACTCTGCACTGGAGAAGAGCAGCCGCAGAGATTCATTGTATGCAGCGCCTGTACTGGGATCAACGGAATGAAGCAGCGATCCGCTTCATGCGATGGCTGAAAAGGAGACCGGCTACAAAAAACTTGGCTGATGCAGCCATTTTGTGTAAATAAAAAAACAAGAATCCCGAAAAACCCTGTAATATCAAGGTTTTTCGGGACTCAAAAGCCTATTTAACTTATTCCCACTCAATGGTTGCCGGGGGCTTGGAGGTGATGTCGTACACGATGCGGTTGACATTCTTTACCTCGTTGACGATCCGGCGGGACACCTTGTCCAGCACCTCGTAGGGGATGCGGGCCCACTCAGCGGTCATGAAGTCGCTGGTTACCACACCGCGCAGGGCAATGGTGTAGTCGTAGGTACGGCCGTCGCCCATTACGCCCACCGAGCGCATATTGGTCAGGACAGCGAAGTACTGGTTGATCTCCCGATCCAGGCCGGCCAGGTGCAGTTCCTCGCGGAAGATTGCATCGGCTTCCCGCAGCAGATCCAGCTTATCCTTGGTCAGTTCGCCCAGAACACGGATTCCCAGGCC
>CAKWRB010000089.1 GCA_934845495.1 uncultured bacterium | reverse complement strand
ATATTGCTCTCACTGTAACGGGCAAGACATTCAAGGATGTAGCGATGTTTGTGGCACACCGGCTGGCCCCACTGGATTCGGTGCAGTCTACCTCCACCAGCTTTGTGCTGCGCACCTACAAGGAACTCGGCGTTTATGTGTCATTCGATGAGATGGACGAAAGAGAGGTAGCAACCCTGTGATAGATTACTCCTCTCTTTTGTCCATGAAGGTACAGGAAATCAAGCCTTCTGGAATTCGCAAATTTTCCGAACTGGCTGCCGCGATGGGGAATGTGATTTCCCTGGGTGTCGGGGAACCGGATTTCCAGACTCCCTGGGCGATCCGGCAAGCCGGCATTGAATCGCTCAAACGGGGCCGTACTCATTATTCCCCCAATGCAGGTTTTCAGGAACTGAAGCAGGAAATCGACCGCTATTTGGAACGGCGCATGGGGCTTTCCTATACCGAAGAGGAAACCATGGTCACCATCGGCGGTTCTGAAGCTATCGATATGATGATTCGTGCCGTGGTGAATCCTGGAGACGAAGTCCTGATTCCTGAACCCTGCTATGTATCCTACGACCCCATTGCACGATTGACAGGGGCGAAGGTTGTCAGCATTCCCACTCGGTTTGAGGACGACTTCCGGTTGACTCCTGAGTCACTCAAGGCAGCAATTACACCCAGGAGCAAGCTGCTGATTTTCCCATACCCCAACAACCCCACCGGCGGCATTATGGAGCAAAGGGATCTCGAGGCCATTGCCGAAATTCTGAGGGAGACCAATATACTGGTTTTGTCGGATGAGATTTATGCCGAACTGACCTATGGTGGAAAAAAACATGTCTCCATTGCCTCGATTGAGGGGATGCGTGAACGCACCATTGTAGTGAATGGTTTTTCCAAAACCTATGCCATGACTGGGTGGCGGTTGGGATATGCGGTAGGTCCTGCTCCACTGATTCGTGAGATGACCAAGATTCATCAGTTTGCCATCATGTGTGCTCCTACGACCAGCCAGCTGGCCGCAGTAGAGGCTCTCCGCTGCTGTGATGAGGAAATCGAGGCCATGCGGGACGAATATGATATGCGTGGAAAATATCTGGTGGGGGAACTCAATCGCATAGGACTGGAGTGCTTCCAGCCCCAGGGAGCTTTTTATGTATTCCCGTCCATTCGCTGTACAGGTTTGAGCAGTGAGGAGTTCTGTGAGCGCCTGCTGCGAGAAGAACGGGTTGCAGTGATTCCTGGCTCTGCCTTTGGGGCTTGGGGCGAAGGACACATCCGGATCTCCTACTGTTATTCGCTGCAGCATCTAAAGGTTGCAGTACGGAAAATCGAGAAATTCCTGAGTAAACTTGAAAGGGAAAAGAATGAAAACGGTCAAGGTTAAATGCCCGGCAAAGATCAATCTGTTTCTGGACATCACCCATCGGATGCCCAATGGCTATCACATTATGGAAATGGTGATGCAGGCGGTCAATCTGTTTGATACAGTTTACATCACGCTGAATGATACAGGAGAGATCGCTCTTTCAATGGGGGATAGCCTGATTCCAGCAGACCACACCAATATTGCATGGAAATGTGCGCGGGCGCTGTTGGATGAAGCGAAGTCTTCCCATGGTGCAGAGATCCGGATCCACAAGGAGATCCCCTCAGAAGCAGGATTGGGCGGAGGAAGCGCCGATGGAGCCGGGGTGCTGGTAGGTCTCAATTCATTGCTGGGATCCCCGCTCAGGACGGAGCGCCTGATGGAACTTGGGGCCCGGATCGGTGCAGATATTCCCTTCTGTATCCAAGGGGGGGCGGCGATGGTCCGTGGCTATGGAGAAATTCTGGAGCCGCTGGAACCTTTGAAGAACTGTCGGATGCTGATTTCCAAACCTCCAGTGGGGATTTCAACAGCTGAGTGCTTTGCCCGCTATGATGCTCTGGGGAAGCCTTATGGTATTCCAGGCAATCCGGTCATCAAGAAAGCGGTCAATGCAGGGGACCTTTCTGCTGTTTGCCAGCTTCTCTACAATGCGTTGGAGGAGGTGGTTGAACTTCCTGAGGTGCAGGAGATCCGGGAGACTATGCTTAAAGCTGGTGCTTCCGGGAGTTGTATGACCGGTTCCGGTTCAGCTGTTTTTGGAATCTTCCCCCGGAGTGAACAGCAGGAGAGTGCAGCCAGAGCTTTGAAAAGAGAAGGTTATTTTACCTGCCGATGCAGCCCTGTGAATTACGGAGCAACCATTACTGAATAAACTCCATGAATCAGTGCATACTTCTGGTATTCATTTCCGGAAATATGCACTGATTTTTCTTTTAGGGAGGATTTATTGTGAAGGTACATATCGAGCGTCTGGAGTTGGCTGCACTGATCGGACTGATCACTGCAGTGGGGATTTCGTCATTGATTGGGTTTGCTGAGGACTGCAATCAGCTTCGACAAGAGGTGCTGCGTTTGCATATCTTGGCAGATTCAGATCAGGAAGCCGATCAAACGGTTAAGCTGCAGGTAAGGGACGCAGTGTTAGAGGTGATCAGCCAGGATCTGACTGGGGATTGTACTCTGGAAGGAACCGTTGCCTGCCTGGAGGGAGAGCTGGGGCAGATCGAACAGACTGCAAACCATGTTCTGGAAGAGGCAGGAATGCCCTACCGTGCCAGAGCCGAGCTGACGGAAATGTATTTTACCACACGGGATTATATTCGGAATGGACAGGCTTTCAGTATGCCGGCAGGGCGCTATAAAGCGTTGAGAATTACCCTTGGTAGTGGGGAAGGGCACAACTGGTGGTGTATTGCCTATCCGCCTATGTGTATCGATGCAGCTGTGGAAGGTGAGTCTGCCCTGATTGAACAGGAGATCCTCGAACTGGGCGAGACCCCGGTCTATAAGCCCAAGCTGGCCGTAGTCGAGTGGGTGGAGTCGCTGCGGGAAGCATGGGGACGCTGAAAGATTTTTCTGAAGGTCTTGACGGAATCTGCTGCGGTATTATATCATGGTAACCAGAACACAAAAGGAGTTGGATACAATGAATTTCTCTGCTGAAGAATATACCCGCCAGGTTCAGGAGGCGGCTGCTTATATCAAGGAAAAACTGGGTGGACGGGCGCCCGAGATTGCCATCACATTGGGTTCCGGCCTGGGTGATCTTGCCGATCATCTGGTTGATGCTGTACAGATTCCCTATGGGGAAATTCCCCACTTCCCGGTGTCCACTGTTGCAGGGCACAAGGGACAGTTTGTTGTCGGAAAACTGGAGGGCCGAGAGGTCCTTTGTATGCAGGGGCGCTTCCACTACTATGAAGGCTATGACCTCAAGCAGGTAACTTTGCCTGTCCGGGTTATGAAGCTGCTGGGAATCAGCACACTGATTGTTACAAATGCAGCTGGCGGCATCAATACTGGGTTCCGGCCCGGAAATCTGATGCTCATTGAGGATCATCTCAATCTGACTGGAGAAAATCCACTGATTGGAGAAAATCTGGAGGTATTTGGAGATCGCTTCTTCGATATGACCGTTGCCTACGACGCAGAATACCGTGCACTGGCAGAGCGACTGGCTGCTGAACTGAATATTCCGTTGCAGAAGGGTGTTTACGCCTGGCTCACTGGCCCGAACTATGAAACACCTGCCGAAATTCGTTACCTGCGTGCCATTGGTGCAGATGCAGTGGGAATGTCCACCGTTCCGGAGGTCCTGGTTGCTCGTCACAGTGGACTGCGGGTATGTGGTATTTCCTGTATCACAAATCTCGCGGCTGGTATGGGAGATGGTCTGCTCTCCCATGAGGAGGTCAAGGAGACCGCTGATCGCGTCAAGGTGGACTTTATCCGACTTGTCACTGCACTGACTGGCAGAATGTAACGATTGCGCCAGTAAGAATCTTTCTGCAATGAGAGCAGGAGCGATAAAGGTAGCGAAGAAGCTGAAATGGCGAATTGAAGGGGGCTTTTAACGCTGTAAAGGTAAATTGCTTCACATATAAAACCTGCAAATAAAGCTGTATATTCCGCTGATATCCACCGAGCTGGGCCATTTGGCATGGCGAACTGGATACAGTCGGAGTTCTACCAAACAACCGCCTCTGTAAATCTACGGAGGCGGTTGTTCTGTTTCAAAAGGAATGGGGTTCCCTTTGTTCGATGGATAAGACACCGAAGTGAAATGATTGACATAAGATGAAGTGTACTGCACGATGCAGTGCAAATCCACACGATCCTGCCGGTGATGACCGGTTATCCCAATCCATCAATATAGTGATTAGATGGGGCTGTTCTGGGGAATGCTATATCCGTAAGCCGGTTTCATCGGCGGAAATGAAAAGTTCGGAGCGTGATGGAGCGTGACTGTCAAACGAGGTGAAATATATTATGCGGATCTCAGCCCAGTGGTGGGCTCAGAGCAGGGAGGCGTCCGGCCGGTTCTGATTGTCCAGAATGATGTGGGGAATCGTTACAGCCCCACTGTCATCGCTGCGGCTATTACCAGCAGACAGGATAAGGCAAGGCTACCTACACACATCGATCTGCCTTCAGGTGGGTGTGGCCTTTCCAGGGATTCAGTTGTACTGCTGGAGCAGATCCGCACCATAGATAAACAGCGCCTGCGTGAAAAGATGGGTAGCCTTGATGATTCGGCTATGAACCAGATCAATCATGCCCTCTCGGTAAGCTTTGGATTGCCCGATGATGCAGGCCATTCCTAATAAAAAGCCCCTCTGGAAAACCAGAGGGGCTTTTGTAATGCAATCAGTTGTTGCGATCCAGCCAGATGGATGCAATCTGCAGAGCCGGATCGAGACCATCGCGTTCTGCACGCTTGACGATGCGGTCTTTGGGGTTGATGGTGGGGTCAGTTGCCATGCACTGGACAACGATCTTGTCAGCCATATCATCGTCTCCGTCCTTTGTGGTAGATACGATGTTCATCAGAACAACATAGTCCTGCCCGGGATCACCATAGTAAATGGTCCGACCACTGCGCACCAGGGGTCTGCCGCGATACATGGTGTATTCACTCTTTTCATTTTTTACTGCCATAGCGATTTCCTCCTATATCTTAAAAACTTCCGAATATACATAAAAACTCTGGGCTGATGGGTGCCTGAAGAGGCCAGAGTGTGAAGGGGAACACTATATATAGTATACCATATTTCGCAAAAAAGGTAAAGAAACCTGCCGATGAAATTTTCTCTATTCCAAGGATTGCCCGTATACAGAAAAGAAAACGGACCATGCTAATTCTGAAACCACTTAGAGAGGAGGAAGCAGATGATTGACCGGATCTCTCTGATACTTGTTATTACAGGTGCGCTGAACTGGGGAAGTGTTGCCCTGTTCCAAATGGATGTGGTAGCTCTCTTGTTTGGCGGATCGGATGCGATCCTTAGCCGGGTCATCTATACTCTGGTGGCATTGGCTGGGATCTGGTGCATTTCGCTTTTGTTCCGGGAACCAAAGCCCCGCCGAATCTGAAGAAGCGACAGATTAAATCAGCAAAAGCCTTTAGCTCCTGAGCTAAAGGCTTTTTCCGTGCTTCCAC
>CAKWRB010000088.1 GCA_934845495.1 uncultured bacterium | reverse complement strand
AGAGGATTCGGAGTAAAAATCAGGTCGGTTTCTGACACCGGGAAAAAATCCCGGGCATCGATCACAGATGCGGACTGTGGGGGATCTGCCGGCTCTCAAAGAAGCGGCGGGCGGTGCGGCGCAGATCGGACGCCACATAGAGCGAACCGCACACCAGCAGGGTATCCTCCGGGGAGAGGCTGTCATAGGCTTCGGCAAAAGCCCCGTCCAGATCCTTGCCCCAGGAGCGCACATCGGGGCAGTACTCCCGTGCCAGCGCCGCCAGTTCGTCCGAGGGCATGGCCCGGGGGTTGTCCAGCGGTTCCACTGTATACACCCGGTCGGCCAGCGGCAGGGTCTTGGAGATGGAGTGCCGCACATCCTTATCCTTCATCATGCCGATAAGGATCACCAGCCGGCCGGGGACCAGGCCCTCCAGCGCACCGGACAGGGCAGCGGCCCCGGATTCGTTGTGGGCGCCGTCCAGAATCACTGCCGGGCGGCGGCTGACCACCTCCATGCGCACCGGGAAGAAGGTCTCCCCAATGCCCCGGACGATGGCGCTGTCTGGGATATTCATGCCCCGGGCCCGGAGTGCCAGCAGGGTTTCCACCGCATTGACACAGTTGGCAAGCTGGTATCGCCCCACCAGCGGCAGATGGAGAGCGAGATCCCGGTAGCGCAGATCGGTTCCCTCCAGCGTCATGCGCTCCACCTCCACTGTCCGAAGGTTGCCCTGGATCAATCGGCAGTTCTGTTCCGCCGCCTTTTCCATGATGACTGCCAGCGCCTCCAGATCCTGGTCGGGGTAGCAGATGCAGGGGATCCCCGGACGGAGCACTCCGCACTTTTCGGCGGCGATCTTGGCAGGGGTATCCCCCAGCACCTCCACATGGTCCAGGCCGATGGAACAGATCACCGCCGCCAGGGTGTCCTTTACGATGTTGGTGGAGTCCTGCCGGCCGCCGATGCCGGCTTCCAGCACCACCACCTCGCACTGCTCCCGGGCAAACCACACAAAGGCGGTGGCGCAGACCAGCTCAAACTCGGTGGGCTGGCTGCCCTCGGCCGCCATTTGGTCCGCCTCCCGGCGCACCTCCTCCACACAGGAGGCCAATTCTTCCGGGGAGATCATCTCGCCGTCGATCTGCATCCGCTCCCGGAAATCGAGGATAAACGGCGAGATGAACATTCCTGTCTTATACCCCGATGCCGTAAGGGCATGGGCAATCATCGAGGTGGTGGAGCCCTTTCCGTTGGTGCCCACCACATGCACATACCGCAGGCGGTCCTGGGGGTTTCCCAGCCGGTGCATCAGCTCGGTGATCTTCCGGAGGCCCTCCTTTTTCCCTTTGCCCCGGGCTCCATGAATATAGTCTACTGCTTCCTGTCCTGTCATACTGTTCTCCCTGCCTTCCGGCTCAAAATTCTGCTTTCATCTTACACCGGCGGCCCCGGTTTGTAAAGGTTTCCCCATTCTTCCAATAAAAACGGCACAGCCGCTGCAAAACGACTGTGCCGTACAGAATAGCGATTGGATTTGTCAGGATCAGCCCAGGTTGCGGATGCTCTCCTCCACGCGGGCGAGCTTTTCCTCGGCCTTGGCCAGCTTCTCCCGCTCCATGGCGATGACCTTTTCGGGGGCCTTGGCCACAAAGCCGGCATTGGACAGCTTGCCGGAGAGGAAATCGATATCCTTCTGGCAGGCAGCTCTTTCCTTTTCCAGACGGGCCAGCTCCTTCTCCCGATCGATGAGCTCGTCCATGGGGATCAGAATACGGGCATCGGCAGTGACAGCCTGTGCTGCACCGGGCAGATCAAAGCTCTCGCCGATCTCCACCTCGGGGGCAAAGGCCAGACGCTCGATGAAGGCCTGTCCAGCCCGGAAGATCTCCGGCAGCTTGGTCTCGATGAACAGCTTGGCCTTCCGGGACGGCGGAACATTCATCTCGGCACGCACATTGCGCACGGCACGGATCAGGTTCATCACCTTTTCAAAGTCGGCCTCCTCGGCATCGAACCGCAGGGCGACGTTGGGCTCCGGCCACTTGGTGACCATGATGCTTTCCCCTTCATGGGGCAGGGCCTGCCAGATCTCCTCGGTGATGAAGGGCATGAACGGGTGCAGCATCTGCAGCACACCAGTCATCACATAGACCAGAACACGGCGGGCATTGTCGGCGGTTTCGCCGCCGGCCTGCAGCCGGGACTTGGCCAGCTCGATGTACCAGTCGCAGTAGATATCCCAGATAAAGTCGTAGATCTTGCCGGCAGCCACACCTACATCGAACCGCTCCAGAGCGTCGGTGGTCTCCTGCACCAGGCGGTCATACTTGGTGAGCACCCACTTGTCCTCAGCGGTGAGTTCGGCAGGCAGGGACAGCTCCAGCGAATCAGCATCGGGCAGGTTCATCAGAATGAACCGGGCGGCATTCCACAGCTTGTTGGCAAAATTGCGGGAGGGGGTCACCTTCTCCTCGCTGAAGCGCATATCGCTGCCCGGACTGATACCGTTGACCAGGGTGAACCGCAGCGAGTCGGCGCCGTAGCGGTCGATGATCTCCAGCGGATCCACACCGTTGCCCAGCGACTTGCTCATCTTGCGGCCCTGGGCATCCCGGACAATGCCGTGGATGAACACATTTTCAAAGGGTGTCTCGCCCATGTGCTCGATGCCCGAGAAGATCATACGGGCTACCCAGAAGAAGATGATGTCGTAACCGGTCACCAGAGTGCTGGTGGGATAGAAGTAGTCCAGTTCCTCAGTCTTGTCCGGCCAGCCCAGGGTGCTGAACGGCCACAGAGCCGACGAGAACCAGGTGTCCAGGGTATCCTCGTCCTGGTGCAGGTGTACACTGCCGCACTTGGGACATACGGTGGGATCTTCCTTGGCGACGATCACCTCACCGCAGTCCTCGCAGTACCAGGCCGGGATCCGGTGGCCCCACCAGAGCTGGCGGGAAATACACCAGTCGCGGATGTTCTCCATCCAGTTGTAGTAGATCTTGTCAAACCGTTCGGGGACGAAGTTGGTCTTGCCGGAGCGGACTGCCTCGATGGCGGGCTCGGCCAGCGGCTTCATCTTGACGAACCACTGCTTGGAGATCATCGGCTCGATGGTGGTGCCGCAGCGGTAGCAGCTGCCCACATTGTGGGTATAGTCCTCGATCTTGATGAGATAGCCCTGCTCCTCCAGGTCAGCAACGATCTGCTTTCTGGCCTCGTAGCGGTCCAGACCGGCATACTTGCCGCCCTTTTCGTTGATAGTGGCGTCCTCGTTCATCACATTGATGACTTCCAGATCGTGGCGCAGACCCACCTCAAAGTCGTTGGGGTCGTGGGCAGGGGTCATCTTTACCACACCGGTACCGAAGTCCATCTCCACATACTCATCGCCGACGATGGGCAGCTCCCGGCCCACCAACGGCAGAATGGCGGTCTTGCCGATGAGATGCTTGTAGCGCTCATCGTTGGGGTTGACGGCAATACCGCTGTCGCCCAGCATGGTCTCAGGACGGGTGGTTGCCACCTCCAGATAGCCGCTGCCATCGATGAGCGGGTACTTGATGTGCCAGAAGTGTCCGGCCTGCTCCTCAAACTCCACCTCGGCATCCGAAATGGAGGTCTTGCAGTGGGGGCACCAGTTGATGATGCGCTCGCCCTGATAGATCAGGCCCTTTTCATAGAGATTGACGAACACCTCCCGAACGGCACGGGAACAGCCCTCGTCCATGGTAAAGCGCTCACGGGTCCAGTCGCAGGAACTGCCCAGACGCTTGATCTGTGCATTGATGCGGCTGCCATAGGTCTCCTTCCACTGCCAGGTGCGGCGCAGGAATTCCTCTCGGCCTACCCCTTCCTTGGTGAGCCCTTCCTTGGCCATGGCCTCTACCACCTTTGCTTCGGTGGCGATGGACGCATGGTCGGTGCCGGGCAGCCACAGAGTGCAATACCCCTGCATCCGCTTGAACCGGATGAGAATATCCTGCAGTGTATTATCCAGAGCATGCCCCAGATGCAGCTGTCCGGTGATGTTCGGCGGCGGCATCATAATGCTGTAAGGCTTTTTGTCATGGTCGACGACAGGGGAAAAGTATCCTTTTTCCTGCCAGAAGGCATAAAGTCGATCCTCAAATGAATGGGGATCATAGGTTTTGGCCAGATCTTTGCCCATATCGAATCCTCCTCAAATTGTTTTGATCCTGCCAGACCGGGGATCCCCAGTCTGAGCCTATTTTATCATTATAGTAAAATCACAAAAAAATGGCAAGGGAATCCCCCAATTTTCGCAGGGAGAATTTCCGAATCTCTCCCCTATTTTTAACCTGGATGCCCGACAGGTGACACAGTCCGGTCCCGATGTGTCCGGACCAGTTTGTATAAAAAGCTCAAAGAATATGGAATCGGGGTAAAATCCTTGCATTTTCCCGCAAAAAATGTAAAAATAAAAGAAAATATGAATCCTATAAAGAAAGGCAAGGTAGCGTATGGAAAATCAGAAGGTCCTTATTCTGGATTTCGGCGGCCAGTACAATCAGCTCATTGCACGCAGAGTGCGTGAATGCAATGTGTACTGTGAAGTCCATCCCTATAATATGTCCCTGGATAAGATCCGGGAATTTGCGCCCATTGGTATTATTTTCACTGGTGGTCCCAGCAGTGTATATGAAGAGGGCGCTCCCAGACTGGAAAAGGAAATCTTTGAAATGGGAATTCCGATCCTGGGTATCTGCTATGGCGTACAGGTTATGGCGTATACTCTGGGCGGTACTGTAAAGCCGGGTCATGTCCGTGAATATGGCAGAAAGCCGGTTGAGTTCAATACCAACTGCACCATCTTCTCGGGCCTGGCTGAAACAGCCAATGCGCTCATGAGCCATAACGATACCATCTATGAACTGCCGGAGGGCTTCCAGTCTGCAGCCCATACCGACAGCTGCCCGGTTGCTGCCATGTACAATGAGGCAGCCAAGCTGTATGGCATGCAGTTCCATCCGGAAGTAACCCTGACCGAAAACGGCACTGCCATGATCCGGAACTTCCTGTACAATGTGTGCGGCGCCACCGGCGACTGGACCATGAAGCACTATGCCCAGACCGCCATTGAGCAGATCCGTGCCAAGGTTGGCGACGGCAAGGTGCTGCTGGCTCTGTCCGGCGGTGTGGACAGCTCGGTTGTAGCTTCGCTGCTTTCCAAGGCAGTGGGCCGTCAGCTCACCTGCATCTTTGTAGACCACGGCCTGATGCGTAAGAATGAAGGCGATGAGATCGAAGCCGTATTCGGCGACGGCAGCATCAACTTTATCCGCATCAATGCCGAGGACCGCTTCCTGGCCCGTCTGGCCGGCGTGACCGACCCCGAACGCAAGAGAAAGATCATCGGTGAGGAGTTTATCCGCATCTTTGAAGAGGAAGGCAAGAAGATCGGTGCGGTGGACTACCTGGCACAGGGTACCATCTACCCGGATGTAATCGAGTCGGGTGTCGGCGATTCCGCTGTCATCAAGAGCCACCACAATGTAGGCGGTCTGCCGGACTATGTAGACTTCAAGGAGATCATTGAGCCGCTGCGTCAGCTCTTTAAGGACGAAGTGCGTG
>CAKWRB010000087.1 GCA_934845495.1 uncultured bacterium | reverse complement strand
GTTCCGTATGGCGGTCTCCAGCATAGGATGATGCAGGGAGGGGGAGCAGATGAATTTGTGGCTGCTGTTCGGTGGGCTGTTGGGCGGACTGGTGTTCGCAGGGGTGATTTTCTGGGCGTTCCGGATGCCAGATGGGGAGATCCTCCGGCTGTCGGTCCGGGGGGAGAAAATAGAATACCAGCTGTGGCAGGCGGAGCTGCAGGTGCAGCTGGGGCACTGCAGTGGTGTGGAGCTGGTGGGTTGCCTGCCCGACCCAGAGGCTGCGGAGATCTGCCGTCTGTTCATGCGTCAGCGTCCCTGGATCCGGTTTTCGCCCGAGGTTTGCAAAAGCGGCGCCGGTGTATTATACTAAGAACTACCACAGATTTTTTCATTTGGAGCGGAAAGAATGGACAGACAGCAGGCAGAAGTTCTGGAAGGAACAGTGGAGGACATCGTCTTTCACAACGAGGATACCGGCTTCACCGTCATGGAGGTGGCGGCCGGGGAGGCACTGATCACCGTGGTGGGGGAGGCCCTGGGCATCCAGCCAGGGGAGGAACTGCGCCTGACCGGACGGTATGTGAGCCACCCCACCTATGGCACCCAGTTCAAGGCGGCGGTGATCGAGCGCACCATCCCGGCAACCTCCGGTGCAATCCTCAAATACCTGGCCGGTGGGGCGATCCGGGGGATCGGCCCTGCTTTGGCGCGCCGCATTGTGGATGCCTTCGGGGACGACACCCTCACGGTGATGGAAAAGGAGCCCCAGCGCCTGGCTGAAGTCCGGGGCATCACCCCTAAAAAGGCGGAGGAGATCGCCGAGGAATACGCCCGGATCTTTGGCATCCGGGCGGTGATGCTGTTCCTGTCCCGGTATGGCATCGATGCGGCAGTCTCCATTCGTGTGTGGAAAAAATGGGGCGCCTATGCCCCTGGAGAAATCGAAAAAGACCCCTACATCCTCTGTGCCCGGGATATCGGCATCCCCTTTGAAAAGGCGGATGAGATCGCCCGGCAGCTCGGCTTTGCTCCGGACAGCCCGGAGCGGCTCTGCGGAGGGATCCTGTATGTGCTGCGGCACAACACCGGCAACGGCCACTGCTGCCTGCCCTATGAGAAGCTGATCAAGGTATCCGCCCGGATGCTGGAGGCGGAGCCGGAGCAGCTGGACGATCCCCTGACTCTGCTGGCGGAGCGGGAGGACATCATCTCGGATACGGTGGAGGGCACGGTGTTCCTCTACCTGCCGGAGATGTACGAGGCCGAAACCTACTGTGCCGGCCGACTGATGACCGCTCTGGCATCCCAGCCGCCGCCGGAGGCGGTCCGGAACTACTCCAGGGAAATCGATGCCCTGGAAAAGAAGCTGGGGATCCAGTATGCATCGCTGCAGCGCAAGGCCATTCAGGCGGCGCTGGGGCAGAGCGTTGTGATCCTCACCGGCGGCCCCGGTACCGGTAAGACCACCGCCCTGTGCGGCATGATCGATTTGCTGGAGCAGGAGGGGCTCAAGGTGGGTCTGGCAGCCCCCACCGGGCGGGCAGCCAAGCGGATGACCGAGCTCACCGGCCGGGAGGCCAAGACCATTCACCGGCTGCTGGAGGTGGATTTCGGCGAGGAGAACGGCCGGGTGAAATTCCGGCGCAACAGCCGCAATCCCCTGCCCCATGATGCGGTGATCGTGGACGAGATGTCCATGGTGGACATCGAGATCTTTGCCTCGCTGATGCAGGCACTGCGATTGGGCAGCAAGCTCATCATGGTGGGCGACCCGGATCAGCTGCCGTCGGTGGGACCGGGCAATGTGCTGCGGGACCTCATCGACAGCGATGTGATCCCGGTGATCCACCTCACCGAGGTGTTCCGGCAGGCAGCCGAAAGCCTCATCGTCACCAGTGCCCATGCCATCGTCGCCGGCGAGATGCCCGATCTCACCGTCCGGGATAACGACTTCTTCTTCCTGCAGAAATCTTCCTCCGAGTCGGTGCTGCAGACGGTGGTGGATCTCTGTGCCCGGCGGCTTCCTGCCAGCTATGGCTATTCCCCAGTGCGGGACATCCAGGTGATTTCGCCCACCCGGCTGGGGGCCTGCGGTACGGCAGAACTGTGCCGGAAGCTCCAGGAGGTGCTCAATCCCCAGGACGGCAGCAAGACCGAGCAGAAGTTCGGGCCGGGCGTGTTCCGGGAGGGCGACAAGGTGATGCAGATCCGCAACAACTACGACATCGTCTACACCAAGGACGATGGGGAGCAGGGGGTTGGTGTCTACAACGGGGACATCGGCACCATCGAGATGATCGACCGCCCCAGCCGAAGCCTGCATGTGCGCTACGACGATCGAGTGGCGGAGTACACCTTTGAAATGCTCGATCAGCTGGAACTGGCCTATGCCGTTACCGTTCACAAGAGCCAGGGCAGCGAGTTTGATGCAGTGGTGATGCCGGTGAGCGGCAGCCGCAGCAAACTCTTCTACCGGAACCTGCTCTATACTGCCGTGACCCGTGCCAAAAAGCTGCTGGTTTTGGTGGGACAGGCCTCAGCGGTGGCCGAGATGGTTCACAACGACCGCAAAACCCTGCGCTACACCAATCTGGGCAAGTTCCTGCGGGAGGCTGTGCTGTGATGCTCAGGGATCTCACCGGCTGGCTGCTGGATCTGATTTATCCACCGGTCTGCGTACTGTGTGGGGAATACTCGGCGGGAGAACTGCTCTGTCCCGCCTGCCGGAACAATCTGGAGGAAGTCCGCAGCGACGGCAGCCAGGAGGCGGAGATCCGCCGGCTGCACCCCGAGCTGGAATTGCTGGTGACACCGTTTCTCTACACCGGAGACATCCGCGCCCTGCTCCTTCGGCTCAAAACTGCCTCGGACCGCCGGGCTGTGGACTTCCTGGCCGAGGAGCTGGCACAGGCCCTTGTCGATTCGGGGATCCCGGAGGTGGTGGTCACCTGTATGCCCATGTCCAGGGAGAAACTCCGCCGACGGGGGTTCAACCATGCAGAACTGCTGGCAAAGGCAGTGGCAGCGCGCTTGGGCAGCCGCTTCGATGCCAAACTCCTGGAGCATCATGGCGGACTGACCGACCAGCACAGCCTTTCCAGAGAGCAGCGCGGCGAAAATGCCCGCCGGGTGATCCGTCCGGGCCGGAGCAGCCCACAGGGCAGGGTGGTGCTGTTGGTGGACGACATCTGCACCACTGGCAGCAGCCTGGCAGCGGCGGTTTCGGTGCTGCGGGGGCAGGGAGCCCGGCAGGTGATCGCAGCGGCGGCCGCCGTGACCCCGGAGGACTGACAGGGGCGGCAGCAGTTCCCAGCTTGACCCGGCGCTCAAAAGCAGGTATACTGAACGGAGTAAGAAAACAGAGTCCGGCCGGACGGGAGCCCGGCCTTTTTGTGATAGACAGTGGAGGAATGAAGCACTATGGCAGATATCGGCATCGATCTTGGTACCGCAACAGTACTGGTATATGACAGCGTCAAGGGGCTGCTCATCAAGGAGCCTTCGGTGGTGGCAGTGGATGCCTCCAGCGGTGAGGTGCTCAAGGTGGGGGAGGAGGCCTTCAAGATGATCGGCCGCACCCCCGACCGCATCCGGGCGCTCTACCCTCTCAAGGACGGCGTCATCTCTGACTTTGACCAGACCGAGCAGATGCTCCGGCACTTCCTCAAAAAGGCAAGCGAAAGTACCCTCTCCAAGCCCCGTGTGTGCATCTGTGTGCCGTCCGGCATCACCGGTGTGGAGAGCCGTGCCTGTGTGAACGCAGCAGTCTCTGCCGGTGCCCGGAAGGTCTACCTCATCGAGGAGCCGGTGGCAGCTGCCCTGGGCGCCGGGCTGGATCTCTCGATCCCCCGGGGACGCTTTATCCTGGATATGGGTGGCGGCACTACCGATATTGCAGTGCTGTCTCTCAACGGCATTGTGTGCAAAAAGTCCATCAAGCTGGCAGGCCGCAAGCTGGACGAGGCCATTGTGCGCTGCGTCCGGGCGGACCGGAATGTTCTCATCGGGGAGAAGATGGCTGAACGCATCAAGATCGAGGTGGGCAGCGTCTTTTATACCGAGGACAAGGTGATGGAGGCCAAGGGCCGCAACCTGCACACCGGTCTGCCGGAGAAGTTCGAGATCCGCACCAGCGATGTCTACGATGCGCTGATGGAGCAGGTGATGCAGATCGTCACCTCGGTACAGCAGATCCTGGAGATCACTCCGCCGGAACTTTCGGCGGACATCTGGGAGGACGGCCTGATCATGACCGGCGGCGGCGCCATGCTCGACGGCCTGGGCGAGCTCATCAGCCAGCATGCCAAGATCAAGGTGCGTCTGGCCGAGCATCCGGTGGAATGTGTCGCTGTGGGCACCGCGCTGAGCTTCTCCAAGCTGGACGAGCTGTACGACGGCTTTGTGACCCCCTCCACCCATACCCACTGATTGACCAAAAAACGATGGGACAACTGAGGAAGTCAGCTGTCCCATTTTTTGGTGGATTTGTCAGAGAAAAGTTTGGAGAATTGTTGTTGAATTGTACAAAAAAGTTTTGTTTTTTTATATTTACCGATGAATGCATTGTGAAATGATTGACACTATCTGAAAATGTGATACTATATAGACAATCTAAATATGGCCTGAACGCTGTTCACAGCCATAGCATGAAAGGAAGAGTATTATGAAGCATAACAAGCGGCTGACTGCCCTGCTGGCAGGAATGCTGGCAGTGTCCATGCTGTTCACCGGCTGCGGCGGCTCCAATTCCGGCGCCAGCGACACCGGCCTGATCGATGGTACCTACGAGGGCACCGGTGCAGGCTATGGCGGCAACATCAAGCTGGCCCTCACCGTAGAGGGCGGAAAGATCACCAAGGCAGAGGTGCTGGAGCACAGCGAGACCGCTGGCGTCAGCGATCCGGCCCTGGAGCAGATCCCGGCTGCCATCGTGGAAAAGCAGGGAATTGAGGGAATCGAAGCCGTAGCAGGCTGCACCCGTTCCAGCGAAGGCATCCTGGCTGCAGCCGAGGCTGCTCTGGTTCTGGCCAAGGGCGGCGAAGTTGCCAAGGTTCCCACTGCAACCATGACCGAACCGGATGTAATCGTTGTAGGCGGCGGTATGGCTGGTATGACCTCTGCCATCACTGCAGCTGAAAACGGTGCCAAGGTACTGCTGCTGGAAAAGACCGGCACTCTGGGCGGCACCATGGGCGGCGGTACTCTGTCGGGTACCGGCACCAAGATGCAGATCGAGTCGGGCATCACCGATGATACTCCCGAAAAGTTCTTTGATGACTTTGTACGCCTCAACGCTGGTTATCAGGAGCGGGAAGGCGTTTCTGCAGACAGCTACTACTGGAACCAGAGCCTGGGCAAGTACTACGCCCAGCACTCGGGCGAGTGTGTAGACTGGATCGTTGAGGATCTGGGCGCCACTGTAAAGGACCGCACTCCCAGCCAGCCCACCCTGTACGAACCCCTGAACACTCCCCGCGTCTGGTCGGGCGACCGCTCTTCCTACGACAAGGTGCTCAAGGCAGAGCTGCAGAAGCACATCGACGCTGGTGAGGTAGAAGTTTTGCTCAACACCAAGGCAGACGAGCTCATTATGGACGGCGAGACCGTAGTTGGTGTCAAGACCACCAACACCGACGGCACACAGA
>CAKWRB010000086.1 GCA_934845495.1 uncultured bacterium | reverse complement strand
CCTCCTTGAGGGCACGGCAGGCCTGGGTACCGGCATAGTCAAACTCGGCAGCCTGACCGATGATGATCGGACCGGAGCCGATCACCATTACTTTCTTCAGATCATTTCTCAGCGGCATTGTACTCAGTTCCTCCCTGTCGACATCAGTTCCATAAACCGGCGATATACGGCGCCCTTATCCCGGCCGCCCACCACACTCTCGGGGTTGTACTGCACCGAGAAGGCTGGCATATTCTCATAGACAATGGCGGCAGTGGTATCATCGTTGAGGTTTTTTTCAGTGACCCTGGCAAAGGCAGGCAGGCTGTCCGCCTTGACTGCATAGCCGTGATTCTGGGTGGTGACATAGACATGGCCGGTCTCCAGATTCTTCACAGGCTGGTTGGCGCCACGGTGGCCGTGGAGCAGTTTTTCGCAGGAAGCACCCTGGCTCATGGCCATGAGCTGGTGACCCAGACCCAGGCCCAGCACCGGTCTGTCCGACTCCATCAGAGCCTTGACAGTGGGTAGATACTGCCCGCAGGCAGCAGGATCGCCAGGGCCCTCGGAGAGGACATAGCCGTCACACTTGACAGCCAGCAGCTCCTCCACCGGTGTGGTGCAGGGCAGGACAGTCACGCCGATGCCATAGTGGTTAAGGGCAGCCACCGAGCCGTTTCTGCGGCCGAAGTCCACCATGCAGACATGCAGCTTCTCCTCCTCGGCCGGGAACTCGCCCCCGGCGGAGAGAACGCTTTCCACAGCGCGCTCCATCTTCCAGGAGCGGATTTCGGCCAGCACCTCAGCGGTGGGCTCCAGATGCTCGGTGGAAATCATGGCGTTCATCGAGCCAAAGTCCCGGACATGGCGGGTGATGGCACGGGTATCCACCCCTTCGATGCCCACAACGCCCTGCTCGGCGGTAAACTGGCCCAGGCTCTCGGTCATCTTGTAGTTGGAGGGCAGTTTGGTGACATTGCGCACCACATAACCGCTGAGGTGGCAGCGGTCGGAGGCATAGTCGTCGTTGTTGACGCCATAGCCGCCCACAGACGGGAAGGTCTGCACCACGATCTGGCCAAAGTTGGAGGGATCGGTCAAGGTCTCCTGGAAGCCGGATACTCCGGTGGTGAAAACGATCTCACCAAAAACAGTCCCGGCAGTGCCGAAGTTCACACCCCGGTAAACGGTCCCGTCGGCCAGGATCAGCGCAGCGGGTTTACGATTTTCGCTCATACTAAAAAGACCTCCTGTGTCTGGGAATTAGAGTCGGATTTCGGGAAGATACTGGGTGATGTCGTCGCGCATCCGGATCGCCTCGTCCCGGGCAGCAGCGGCATATTCACTGCCAGGGCGGTTCTGCTTCTGCCAGGCAGTGAGAACAGCACGGGAGGAGTTGATGATGGCGCCCAGGCCCTTTTCATCAAAGGCACCGATGACATCCTTGGCACCGCCGCCCTGAGCTCCATAGCCGGGAACCAGCAGGAAGGTGTGCGGCATGGCCTTGCGCATTTCGGCCAGCTGCTCGGGATAGGTGGCACCTACCACAGCGCCCACTGCCGAGTAGCCCAGCTCGCCCATGCAGCTCTCGCCCCACTTTTCGCACATCTCGCCCATGGCGGCGTAGAGAGGACGGCCCTCCAGGCTGCGGTCCTGCAGCTCGCCGGAAGAGGGGTTGGAAGTCTTGACCAGTACAAAGATGCCGGCATCCTTCTTGCTGCAAAGCTCGGTGAGCGGAGCAATACCGTCGGTGCCCAGGTAGCCGTTTACGGTGAGGGCATCGCCGCCGAAGGGGGTGAACACCTCACCCTCCACCTCCACCTCGCTGAGGTGAGCCACCGCATAGGCGGTCATGGTGGAGCCGATGTCGTTGCGCTTGCCGTCGGTGATGACAAACATGCCCTTTTCCTTGGCATAGGCAATGGTCTCAGCCAGGGCCTTCATGCCCTGCCAGCCGAACCGCTCGTAGTAAGCACACTGGGGCTTGACAGCGGGAACCACATCGCAGATGGCATCGATGATGCCCTTATTGAAGAGGAGGATCGCCTCAGCAGCACCCTCCAGGGTCTTGCCATACTTGGCATAGGCCTCGGCCTTCAGCTCCTCGGGGATATATTCCAGCTTGGGGTCAAGACCCACTACGGTGGGGTTCTTGGTTTCCACGATCTTTCGGATCAGTCGGTCAAATGACATAATTCTTCTCCTCCGTCTTTTCTGTCTTTATCATCACACGCAGAGCGTGTCCGCTTACTTCTTGAGCTGCCAGGTAATCTCGCCGCCCTTGATGGTGCAGCGCACCCGGCCAGTAAATTCGGTGCCCAGGAACGGGGTGTTCCGGGATTTGGAGCCGATGTCCTCCTCGGTGAAGGTCCAGCGTTCTTCCGGGTCGAGCAGCACCAGGTCTGCCGGGCCGCCCACCTTGATGTCGCCTCCGGGGATGGAGAGAATCCGGCAGGGGTTGACGCTCATCACCTCGATGAGCCGGGAAAGACTCATTTTTCCGGTGGCCACCAGAGCTGTGCAGCTGGCGGCAAAGCTGGTCTCCAGCCCGATGATGCCGTTGGGGGCCTTTTCAAAATCGGCCTTCTCCTCAGGGGCATGGGGGGCATGGTCGGTAATCATCGCATCGATGGTTCCGTCGCAGAAGCCCTGGATGATGGCCTCGCAGTCCCGCTGTTCCCGGAGCGGCGGATTCATGCGCCAGTTGGCATCCCGCCGCAGCAGCTCCTTGTCGGTGAGCAGCATATAGTGAGGGGCGCTCTCGCAGGTAACCTGTACGCCCCGCTTTTTGGCGTCCCGGATCAGCGCTACCGAGGTCTCGGTGGAGACATGGCAGATGTGGATGCGGGTGCCGGTGCTCTCGGCCAGGGTCACCTCCCGGGCGGTGATGGTGTCCTCGCTGGTGCGGTCCATTCCCTTGACGCCCAGCGCCTCGGATACAGCGCCCTTATTGATAATGCCTCCGTCGATGATGTCCAGATCCTCGCAGTGGCTCACCACCGGCAGATCCAGTCCGTAGCAGGCCTGCATACCTGCCTGCATCACTGCAGCATTGGCCACCGGCCGGCCGTCATCGCTGGCGGCCACGGCACCAGCTGCCTTCAGCGCCGCAAAATCGCTGAGTTCGGTGCCTTTCATGCCCCGGGTGATGGTACACACCGGGTAGACCCGGGCTTTGGCGTGTTCGGCCTTTTCCAGGATATAGCGGATGGTCTCCGCACTGTCGATGGGGGGATTGGTGTTGGGCATACACACCACAGCGGTGAATCCGCCCCGGGCTGCTGCCTCGCATCCGGTGAGGATATCCTCCTTGTGGGTCAGACCCGGATCCCGCAGGTGGACGTGCATATCCACCAGACCGGGGGCCAGCACCAGGCCATCGGCCTCCAGCACGGTATCCGCCTGGGCACGGCTGCTGTCCAGCTCGGTGATGACGCCGTTTTCCACATAGACATTCATCACACGGTCAAGATGATCTGCCGGGGAAAGCACCCGGGCATTGCGAATCAGGATACTGCTCAAATTATTCCCTCCTGTCACTTTACAATGGCGACGCAGTCCTCCGGGCCACCGTCTGCCTGGACCTTGACCATCTCCTCCTTGGAGGTGGGCAGGTTTTTGCCGATAAAGTCCGCCCGGATGGGCAGCTCCCGGTGTCCGCGGTCCACCAGGATCGCCAGCTGGATGTTCCGGGGCCGACCCCGGCTCATGATGGCATCGATGGCCGCCCGGACGCTGCGCCCGGTGTAGATCACATCGTCGATGAGCACCACCCGCTTCCCATCGATGGAAAAGTCCAGGCGGGTGTGGTCCTCGTAACCCTCCGGTGCGCTGCCGTCATCCCGGAAGCGGGTGATATCCAGCTCCCCACATTCCACTGGACGGTTTTCGATTTCTCCGATGCGCTCGGCAATCCGACGGGCCAGCACGGTGCCGCCGCTGCGGATGCCGATCAGGCACAGATCCTCCGCACCACGGTTGCGCTCCACGATCTCAAAGGAGATCCGGGTAATTGCCCGGGCGATGGCCTGGGCATCCATAATCACGGTTTTCTCCGCCATAACTGCGGTATCCTCCCTCCGGTTGCAAAAAAAGAAAAAAGCCTTATCCGCAGGGCAGATAAGGCTTCAGCTATCCAAAGTCCGTCCGGCCTGCCGGGGCGATTCCCGGTCCTGCCGCACAGGTTCTGTTCTCTATTTGACACAGCCGATTCCTTGTCAGCCTCACGGGACCAACTTAAAGGTTTTGCTTTGTACCTATTATACTCTTTCGGCTGGCATTTGTCTATAAAGAATTGCGTGTTTCGGGCAAAAATGCGAGAGAAGTTCCGCCCTGGTATCAACACATTTTAAGGCAATCTGCCGGAGAGGGTCAGTCGGTGTGGACCGCATTGGGGTAGACCTTCTTCATTCTCTCATCGGGGTAGTGCTCATCCAGGAAGGTGCTCAACGCTGTGGGCGGTGTATCCACACCGGAAGCGCGCTTGGAATAGCGGTCCATGGCCAGGCCGGAGATGACGATGTTCACCGACATGAACACCACAAAGACCCAGGTGGCAATGCGCCCCACCTTGATGGGGATCCGCTCGATCCAGCTGGAGAGGAAAGGATAGACCCCTTTGATCCAGACCACGGCTGCCATACCCCAGAAGAAGCAGTACAGCAGGTTGATGCGCCCGCCGAGGTTGAACTTGAATCCACTGTAATCCCAGAAGATGGTTCCGAACATCACTTCGGTAAAGACGCTGCACACATACTCGTACACGCCGCCCAGCACTGCACCGGACAGAAATACAGCCAGACTGTCCCGGTTCCGCAGGCGCTCCAGCATAACGGTCATCAGTACGGCGCCCAAGCCCCAGACGATGCTGAACGGGCCGTACAGCACACTGCTTCGGCTCATCCACACACCGGCTGTCACACGGCAGTAGAGGGTTTCGATGAGATCGCCCAGCAGCGCACCAATGGCGAACAGCCAGATCAATTTATAGAAGCCGCAGCCATAGGCAAAAACATTGCTGGCGGCCTCCTGGCGGTTCCGGAAAGCCTGGGCAGCCTCCTCATGCTGGGAAAGCTTGGGCACGGTGCGCTCTACGCGGCGCTGGATGCGTCCGAGAATGGCCTCGCTGAGCTGGCCGGGCAGGCTGGCAGCCTGCTGGAGTGCTGTGGGCTCCTCGCCATCGTGGATAAACTGGTGGCGCATCCGCAGTATGGCGCCGGCGGTGGCGATCAGGTCCAGAACCAGCAGGATCACCAGCCCCAGCAGGATCACCTTGCCAATGGTTGCAGGGATCAGGCTGAGCAGGCGCACCACCAGCGGATTGACCCAACGGACGATGACCACAGCCCCCACGCCCCAGAAGGCGGAAAAGGCCAGGCAGACATATCCGCCAAAGTGGAACCGGAACCGGCTGTAATCCCACCACTTGGTACCGGTCAGCCCCTCCAGGAGCCGGTTGGTAACATATTCCAGCACCGTTGCCACAACGGTACTGCCCACAAAGAGGAAGAACAGATTATCCCGGAGCGGCTCCAGGAAGTGCAGAATAAACAGGATGCCCACACCATAGATGGGGCAGATCGGGCCGGTGAGAAAACCGGTGTTGATAAATTTTTTCCGGCTCACAGCCGAGAAGGCAACTTCCGCCAGCCATCCCAGGAAGGAATAGAGGAAGAACAGCCCCAAACCAAGGTAAAACGAATTCATAAAAACACTCCTTCCATACATCACAGGCAACACAACATAGTATACCTTTTTCTGGCACGGAAGTTGTAACAGGGCGCTGAAC
>CAKWRB010000085.1:4660-5836 GCA_934845495.1 uncultured bacterium | reverse complement strand
ACCTTGGAACGCAGGATGATGTTGTCCTTCACCTTCTTGTTGCGCAGGTCCAGATACCGGTACTTCAGGCGGACTTCCTCCTTGGTATCGGTGGATGCATTGATTTCAAAGGGCAGATTCTCCAGTACCTTGCCCAGAATGGACAGGCTGGCAGCGCGCAGTTCCACGGTACCGGTGGAGATCTTCGGGTTGACGGTTTCAGCATCACGCAGGGTAACCTCACCCTCAACGGTGATAACGGTCTCCTTGCGGACGCCGTCCAGCATGCTGTCCTCCGGAATGACTACCTGTACGATGCCGTACTGGTCCCGCAGATCGACAAACTGGATGCCGCCATGGTCGCGGATGTTCTCCACCCAACCGGCCACACGGATCACTTTGCCGATATCGCTTTCGCTCACTTCGCCGCAGGCACGGGAGCGATACTTGTTTTCGATAATCATGAAAGCAACCTCACCTTTTCCTCTATTTATCGGCAGAGCGGCACCAGAATGCCACCTGCCGGTATCAGACTTGTTTTTGTGGCATGCACAGGAAAAAGGCATACCAATACTTTATAATAATACCGCATAGCACCCATATTGTCAATGAAAAAAGCCCGGTCCCCTCCCTGCAAAAACCGCCTGCTCCGGAGGGCTGCAGCAAGTGACACGCAGTTTTTTCACTGTCGGGCTGCAGAATACACCTGCCGTTCCGGGCCGGCTATGTTTCCCTTCTTACACAAAAGGCGGGGAGCCATCGCTTCCCGCCTCTGTTCCGATTTGTTACTGCCGCCGGTCAGGCTGCCGAAGAGCTGTTCTCCTCCGGCTTGGACGAGGATTCCCCGTCCAGCTCCTCCGCTGTGAGCGGCTCGATCTTGCGCACTTCGGTGTCGCCGGTGAGCATATTGCCGCCCATCAGCTCGCCCATCATAACCTTGAAGTTGTTGGCCGAGATGGTGGCACCCGCTACATTTTCCATCGCCGGAAGCTCCCCTTTGGTGTGATGGAACGCCGATACGATCCGGTCCAGATAGGCCCGTGCGCTGTCTCCGGGGGCCTTCTCGTTCTCCTTGAGGGACTGGGCAAAAGCGGAATCGGTAGATTTTTTGGCCCCCGACTCGTTCACCGAATCCAGCTCGGCCACCACCACACGGCCGTGCCATACCTGAGCGACCACATAGTCCTTCCAGCCGTG
>CAKWRB010000085.1:1797-4650 GCA_934845495.1 uncultured bacterium | reverse complement strand
CTCAAACTCGCTCATCTCCGCCTTGTAGATTCCATCCTTGAGGCCGCTGCCATCGCCGATCACATCCACAGTATCATCCGCTGTGTACCGCAGGTGGGCATTTTCCAGCGCACGGCCCACAAGCAGCCGGAAGCAGTCGCTGCTCTCGGTGGCGCCGGTGACCGTTTCGATGCCCTCCACTGTTTTGGCACTGTTGAAGGAATCCACCAGCGCCGGCACCGACTCGGAATAGGGCACCTTGGGCTTGATCTGGGTATCCTGGCTGCGGTGCTTCTCCTCCTTGTCCAGGGCATCGAACTCCTCCACGGTGGGAACACCGCCCGAAACCCTCAGCCGGATATATTCCTGATAACCGCTCAGGTCAAAGTCCTGAACCGTCACCCGGTAGTTGCCGTCGGCATAGTAGGGCACCGACACCTGGGTGGACTCACCCTCTGCATCGGCACGGGCGGGGCCGTCCAGCACAGCATTCACCAGTGCTGCCAGCTCCAGGCCGTATTCCGGGCCGCCGGCAGTGGGGGCCATCTGATCCGGGTCACCGCCGGCAGCTGCGAGGTTTGCCATTGCCTGGCTGGCGAGAGCTGCCGGGGTCAGCTCCTGGGACAGGTACTCCGAGGCACCCTCCTTCATGGAATCCGCCAGCTTGCTGTCGGCGCTGCGACGGTTTCCGGCAGAATCCCGACCATCAAATTCGGTGACACTCACCTTGTCGTCGGCGATCTCCACCACGGCATAGGTGGTGTAGCCATCCTGGTCTGCCGCATCAAACTGTGCTGTATAGGTACCGTTCCGGTACAGCCGGTCCTCGGTCTGGGGCTCCTTGTTCTTTCCGCAGGCTGTCAGCCCGATGGTGAGCAGGGCTGCACAGCCCAGTGCTGCTGCCCGTCGGAAAAGAGATGTATGGTTCATAAGTATGCTCCTGTCAAAAATAGTTCTTCTCTCCGCTCTGCCCGGCAAACAATCCGCCTGGGGGACCGCTCTGTTCCGGACAGACAATAATATTTTAATTATACAACACCTGTGGCAACTGTGCAAACAACTTTTTCCCTGGCAGAAAATGCGTGTGTTCCAAAAAAAGTTCGTGATTTTTACAGATTTTTATGCTACCATAGAAGTGTTATGGAGGTGTCTGACTTATGACTGTCAAGGAGAGAATTGCCGCCCTCAGAGAGAAGATGAGAGCAAACGGCATTGATGCGTATATCGTGTTCGATTCGGATGAACACATGAGCGAATATCTGCCGGAGTACTATCGGGAGCGCAGCTGGATCTCCGGTTTTACCGGTTCGGCGGGTACCGTTGTAGTCACCCAGCAGGAGGCCGGACTCTGGACCGATGGCCGCTATTACCTGCAGGCTGCCAATCAGCTCAGCGGAAGCGGTGTCACCCTGTTCCGGGCTGCCGACGCCGGTGTGATTTCTCTGACGGACTACCTGTTCAAATCGGTCGCCTCTGGCGGCACCATTGCCCTCAACGGCCGGGTGGCTTCCACTGCGATGCTCCTGGAACTGCGGGAAAAGTGTGCAGTGAACGATATCACCCTGCGCACCGACCTGCGGCTGATCGATGAGCTCTGGACCGAGGACCGTCCGGCTCTGCCCTCGGGCATGGCTTATGCCTATCCGGAGGACTATGCCGGTCTGTCGGTCCGCAAAAAACTGCAGCAGGTTCGGGAAAAGATGGAGAAACTGCGTCTGGACTACTATGTAGTCGGCGCACTGGACAGCATCTGCTGGCTTTACAACCTGCGCGGCAGCGATGTGGCCACCAGCCCGCTGTTCACCGGCTTTGCCCTGCTCTGCCAGGACGATGCCATCCTCTTCGGCGATCTGGAGCGGATCCCGGAATCCCTCGCCGCTTCGCTGACTGAGGCCGGTGTGCAGCTCCTGCCCTGTGATGCGATCTACTCCAGCATCAGCGCTCTGCCCGGCCAGGCCCGGGTCGGCTTCTCAGCACGGACCGTCAATGCTGCCATCTACGACGGCCTGGGCGAACGGGTGGACCGTGTCCTGCTGGAAGATGACATCGTCGAACATCTCAAGATGGTGAAAAACCATGTGGAACTGCAGCACATCCGCACCGCCCACAAGCACGATGGTGTGGCCATGGTGCGCTTCCTGATGTGGCTGGAAAAGGCAATCAAAACCTCCCGGCTCACCGAATGGAACATCTGCGAAAAGCTCTACGAGCTGCGCTCTGCCCAGCCGGAGTTCCGCGGGCTTTCCTTCGGCACCATTGCCGGTTACGGCGCCAACGGTGCCATCGTCCACTACGCCCCCAGTGCCAGCCAGTGTGCAGAACTGCGGGAGAGCAGCTTCCTGCTGGTGGACAGCGGCGGCCAGTACCTGGGCGGTACCACCGATATCACCCGCACCATCCCTCTGGGCGAAGTACCGGGCAGCTACCGCCGGGACTACACTCTGGTGCTGCAGGCCTTTATCCGTCTACACTCCGCCCGCTTCCCCGAGGGCTGCACCGGCAAGAGCCTGGATGTGCTCTCCCGCCAGGTGATGTGGGATAACTACCTGGACTACAAGCATGGCACCGGTCACGGTGTGGGCTGCTTCCTCAACGACCATGAGGGTCCCACCAACTTCTCCAATGCGCGTGTGCCCATGGAGGAGGGCATGGTCATCAGCATCGAGCCGGGAATCTACCGAACCGGTATGCTGGGCGTGCGCACCGAAAACCTGGTCACCGTTGTTCGGGATAAGCGCTCGGATGAGTTCGGCCAGTTCTTCCGGTTTGAACCCCTCACCCTCTGCCCCATCAACACCCAAGCCATCGAACTCAAGATGCTCTCCCGCAGCGAGGTATCCTGGCTCAACCAGTACCACAGCTATGTGTTTGAGC
>CAKWRB010000085.1:0-1787 GCA_934845495.1 uncultured bacterium | reverse complement strand
AGCCGGAGGAGCGCAAGTGGCTGGGAAATGCCACCGCCCCCCTGCACATCTGATTTTTCTGAATCGTTCAAAAGCCGTCCGGTTTTCGGACGGCTTTTTTCTGCTCCAAATTGTGAAATTTTTGTATAATCAAGTTAAATTATACAAATTGGATTTATCGAAAGAGGACTCTCCCTACTATCACTGTATCGACAGCCCCAACAGATAAACAAAGCCGCCCGGAAGAACCCTCGACGGCTTTGCTCTCATCTTGGAATCTCTGTCTGCTCCACTGGTTTGATCGAAAACTTCCGGTCAACCGATTCACAGCTCTATCCAAAATGTATATTTACTATCAAATTATACAGTAAAACGGCTTATTCTCCATAGAAGGAGCGATGGATGGCAGCCACAGCCTTGTTGGCTTCCTCCTCAGCAATGAGCACCGAGATCTTGATTTCGCTGGTGGCGATCATCTGGATGTTGATGTTGGCCTCACCCAGTGCTTCAAACATCCGGGAGGCCACACCGGCATGGGTTTCCATACCAGCGCCCACAATGGACACCTTGGCCACATTGGGATCACAGATCACGCTCTTGAGGCCCAGGGTATCCTTGCGCTCCTCCAGCAGGCGGACAACCTCATCGGCATCCTTGGAGGCCACTGTGAAGCTGATGTCCTGGGTACCATCCCGGCCCACCGACTGCAGAATGATGTCCACGCTGACCTTGTGCTTTGCCAGCAGCGAGAACAGGCGGAAGGCAATACCCGGCTGGTCCGAAACGCCCATAGCCGAGATCCGCGCGATATTCACATCCTTGGTAACACCCTTGATCAGCAGTTTTTCCACATCGGTAACCTCCTTGACGATCGTACCCTCGGCACCGGTCATGCTCGAGAGGACTTCCAGATTCACATTGTATTTCTTTGCCATTTCCACCGAGCGATTGTGCAGTACATTGGCACCCAGCGAAGCCAGCTCGAGCATTTCATCGTAGGTGATCTCATCGATCTTGAGCGCATTGGGAACGATGCGGGGGTCGGCGGTGTAGATGCCCTCCACATCGGTGTAGATCTGGCAGAGATCGGCATTGAGAGCGGCTGCCAATGCCACTGCACTGGTATCCGAACCGCCCCGTCCCAGGGTGGTGACATCTCCGTACTTGTTGATGCCCTGGAAACCGGCCACGATGACGATGTTGCCCTTATCCAGTTCATTGCGGAGCCGCTCGGTGTCGATGCGGCCCACCCGGGCAGCACCATGGGCACTGTCGGTATGGACACCGGCCTGCCAGCCGGACAGCGAAATGGCCGGCATACCCAGCCGCTCCAGAGCCAGCGCCATCAGCGCCATGGAAGCCAGCTCGCCGGTGGACATCAGCGCATCCAGCTCCCGCTTGGACGGGTTGGGGTTGACCTCCTTGGCCTGTGCGATGAGGTGGTCGGTGGTTTTGCCCTGTGCAGATACAACCACGACCACCTGGTTGCCCTGGCGGTATGTATCGGCAATGATGCCTGCCACATGGGAGACCTTCTGGGCATCTGCCACCGAGCTGCCACCGAATTTCTGTACAATCAGTGCCATACTATCTTCCCTCCTTGTCGGTCACGATCCGGGCACCTTCCCCAGGGTGAAGCCCCAGCACCTTCCAGCCGGGCAAGCCCTGCGCATCCAGAAAGTCGCGGGCTGCCCGACAGATGGAGTCCATCCGCTCCATCGGGACCCGTCCCATCAGGGTGGAGCCGGCACCGCGGATATAGGCGGTGTAAGCCTGTTGTTTGGTAAAGAAATCCAAGACCTGCTCCG
>CAKWRB010000084.1:5198-5911 GCA_934845495.1 uncultured bacterium | reverse complement strand
CGCTTCGGCAGTGATGCACGCATCGCAAAGTCGGTCTGCGGCAGATTCAAGGTCTTGTTGTAATCCTGCGCCATGGTTGTGTAACTCTCCCTTTGATTTTTTGAAATTATATGGTAAAAACAGGCGTTACCGTCTGCGTTTGGCCGGGTGTTCATCGGTACGTGTCAGGTTAAATTTATCACCGAACCGCAGCGGGCCAAATTTGGATTCCCGCACCTCTTCTTCCTCAGTGCTCAGGACACGAATCGTTCCGGTAGCCTGAAGGCTGGGCTCTCTGGAAACCGGAGCCTCTTCCGGCTCCTCCTCTTCCTCGTCCGATGACACTGTAAACTCCAGTGTATCCGAAGGGGCTGCAGTTTCAGTCGGAACAGACTCCATTTCTACATGTTCCAACTGAACAGTTGGTTCCTCCGCCGGAAGATCTTCTTCCGGAGCAGCTTCCTTTTTCACATCCATCTCTGGAATAGTGCTGATGATTGTCTCCAGGTGTCCGCGATACAGGGCAATGATGTCCTTCTTGAACTCGGAAACAGAGCGCTTGATACTTTCCAGACGGCGCTGTTCCTCATCCGCTTTGAGATGAGCATCACCAACGATTTTTTCGGCTTTGATGCTGGCGTCCCGGAGGATGATTTCCGCCTTAGTCTTGGACTCCTTGATCACGCTGTCGCCCAATTTCTGGGCACCCAGGAGTGCAGTGCGAAGGCTATCCT
>CAKWRB010000084.1:4458-5188 GCA_934845495.1 uncultured bacterium | reverse complement strand
GCACGGTACTCTTCCAGCTTGTCGGCAAGCACAGCGAGCTTCTTTTCCATATCCAGCTTCTCATTTTCCAGCTGTTCGACATATTCGGCAACCCGATCCATGAAGTCTTCTACATCATCGATCTTATAGCCGCCAAATCCCTTTGCCTTTTCAAAATTTTTTGACGCAATGTCCTTTGAAGTCATTGTCCTGCTTGCCTCCTGTTATATGTATTTCTGACAGGTAATGTGCAATCTGTCTTTCTTTGTCGGCGACCCTATCTCGCTGATTTGGAACTTCCCGTGCCCCCGCACCGAAATCTTATCCCCTGCATGGAGCTGGAAGGAGACCGACTCCTCCACTGCGGAATTAACTGTCACCAACCCACTGCGGATCAGACGAGCTGTGGTCTCGCGGCTTTCCCGGATCAGGAGTGCTGCCACACAGTCCAGCCGCAGTGAGCTGACTGTTCCGGCGATCTCCTGAAATGCATGGGCTGCCGGCAACTGCTCCGGCAGTCCTTCGGTGAGCTTGAGCCCAACCCGTCCAGCTTTGGCGAGTTCCGAGAGGACCAGATCGGCCACCGTTTCCCAAAGGAACAGAACTGCTCGTCCCTCCTCCACCAGGATATCCCCGATTGCCTCCCGGCGAAGGCCGAGGTTCATCAACGCACCGAGAAAATCCCGATGCGTCAGGCTATACTGGCGGGGGAACTCAGCAGTAATCACCCGGATAGGGAAAATCGATGTAT
>CAKWRB010000084.1:1299-4391 GCA_934845495.1 uncultured bacterium | reverse complement strand
GGAAATCCACCCCAGAAACCACAGGCAGCACCAGGCAAAACACCAGCCGAACGCGCAATCCGCTGCTGGCGCTCATCCAGAAATGCCGAAAATCTGGGGATTCCCCGCTGATCGCAGAGTTCCACCAGATCCCGGATGCGCTCCAGAAACAGCTTTTCCTCTCCGGACAGAGCTGATACCGGAAGATCAGAAGTATACGCCATTGTTTTCCAACTCGTCCAGAAGATCCCCCATAAAGTCTACATTCCGGGGGGTAATGATGTAGGTAGAAGCAGCAACACGCTTGATCTTTCCCTCGTTGGCATAGGCTACGCCGCTGAGGAAGTCGATCAGCCGACGGGATACCTCTTTGGAGGCGCTCTCCAGGTTCAGCACGACCGTGCGCTTATCATTGAGATGATCTGCAATATAACTTGCATCTTCAAAGCGCTCCGGCTTTACCAGCACCACCTGCAGCTGTGTTGTTGCTGCAATATTGACCACTTTATTCTTTTTGGTCGGAATATCATCCAAATCCGGCATACCAGCACCTCTCGATTTCGGATCATCATAGTCATCATCACGGCCATTGGAACGATTTCCGATGAAGTCGAAATCTTCTTCCTCATCGTAGAACTCATCGTCCGGAACTCCGATGAAACTCTTGAACTTCTCCATTACACCCATATTCTTTATTTCTCCTTATAGATTCGCTTGCCAAACAGCGAGGATCCAATCCGCACAATATTGGCTCCCTGGCGGATTGCTGCCTCATAATCGCCCGACATGCCCATAGACAAAAAGTCCATATTGACATTATCTATGTTTTTTTCTTTCATGTCAACAAATAGCCGATGCATTTTTTCAAAATAGTGTTCCAGTTCTGCCGGGTTCTCACAAATCGGCGGAATACACATCAGGCCGCGCACATGCAGATTGGGCATGGAAGCTGCCTCCAGAATCAGAGGTTCGGCCTCCTTATAGGAAATGCCCGACTTAGACTCTTCTTCCCCGATATTGATTTCGATGAGAATGTCCATCGGATGACCCAGACGGCTTCCGGCCAGACGGTCGATCTCCTTGGCAAGATGCAGGCTGTTTACCGACTGGATCAGTGAGACCTTGTCAATGATCTGACGGACCTTATTGGTCTGCAGTGTCCCGATAAAGTGGATGTCCACACCCTCCTTATCATAACTGTCGTACTTGGAAACCAGCTCCTGGGCGCGATTTTCGCCCAGCAGCCGTACGCCATACTCAATGGCCATATTCACCCGCTCCGGCTCCACCGTCTTGGTGACAGCCATCAGCTGAATATCCTCCTTTCTCCGACCGGACACCGCCGCTGCCTTTTCGATGTTTGCGTAGATCGTATCAAGGTTCGCAAAGATCTCTTTTTTACTATCCAACAGGTTTTCCATCGCTTAAGTCAGTCCCTTCTACTATCACTTGGTCATAAATCTCCAGAGGGCGCTCCAAATCAGGGTTGGCTCCACAGAGAATGAACTCACTGTTTTCATAGATGATGTTGATGGTCTTGAAGCGTACCACATCACCATCCTGCACATAAACTCCCACCTGCTGACCCTCATATCGCTTGGCCTTGGCAGGAATCCTCAGACCGGTATAGGAGGTAAAATCAATTTGAACTGAGGGGTTGCGTACCATCAGAAGCTCCGGCACCATATGGCTGGTACTGAGCAACACCATACAGTGATCCGGATCACTTTCATCGGTTCGGACCTCCTTCACTGTAAATGGGATCTGCGTGATATTGTACATATTGAAATTGAGATACACTGTATCTCCGAGGATAAACTTTTCTGCATCCGCTGCCGGGAGTACTGCGGCGTAATACCAGTGGTGATCGGTGACGATTTTTCCCAGATTAGAATTATCAAATACCACCTTCTCCCGGGAGAAGGTCCTCAGCTGCTCCACCGCCATCGTGTTGATGCTGTTCGGTGTCAGAACCGCTTCATATCCGTCGGTCATCCGGGCAAAGTAGCCAATCTCCGGGCTAGTATATTGCACCAGACTGCCGGAAAGCCGGGTATTGAGTGAATCAACTTCAGTCTGGAGCTGGGTGATCCGAGATGCATAGCTCTCAGCTTCCCCCATGACCACATCCTTCTGGCTGAGCAGATAGAGCAGCTCTGCCTTACTATCCGAAAGGTCGCTGACCTGCCCTTGATGTATCAACGCAATATAGTCATCGATTTCCGCATTGATCTGTCGGTTGATAGTTTCCGTACTGCTGTATTCTGCGCTTCGGGCATCGGACACCTTACTCAAAGCTGCAATCTGTTCTTCCAATGCGCGAATCTGACGGCGGATCGAAATATCGTTGGAGGAATTGTAGACCTCCGCAATCACCGAGCCCTTCCGGACGACGGTTCCATCGCTTTGCTGATAACTTACGACCCCTCCGGAAGCCTGTCCACTGATGACCTGTTCCTCCCGGACGATCACACCAGAGGCCTCCGCACTATCCGATATCGAATAGGTTAGTGCCACCTCAGTCTGATAGGGGTTGGAATCCAAATTAACCGAATGGAATGTTACATGAATGAGTAAAAACAGGCAAAGAACGGCCGAGATGGTTTGAATGATAAAGCGATCACTTTTCATTGAAACTCTCCGTGTCTGAAAAGATACTGCATCGTACTGACCTGGTCAAATTCTGCCGAATATGCCGGTCTTCTGTCGAAGTTGTCAAACAAAATCAACAAGCTATGCAATTAACTTTAAGTATAGCATAACAGAGCAGTTTTTTCTATATAATCCACAACTTTTTTGTAGAGATTATCATAATCGCAGTAATCATCCGGGAAAAACCAGTGGATCCGATCGTCCCGCCGGAACCAGGTGAGCTGACGCTTGGCATATCGCCTGGACTGCATCCGGATCCGTTCCAAGCAGTCTTCCAGAGGTTCTTCCCCATCCAACCAGGGAATCAGTTCCTTATAGCCGATGGCCTGTGCTGCTGTTGCCGAGTATCCGGATGCCACCAGATCCCGCACCTCCTCCAAAAGGCCAGCCTCCACCATCATGCTCACCCGAAGATTGATCCGGTCGTAAAGGGTCTGGCGGCTGCGATAGTCCAGTGCGAT
>CAKWRB010000084.1:0-1289 GCA_934845495.1 uncultured bacterium | reverse complement strand
GTGCGATACAGCAGAGCTCGTAAGGTGCCGGAGTCTTTTTGGAAAGCTCCTTGTGACGGGACATGGGGATGCCAGTCAGCTCATACAGCTCCAGCGCCCGGATCACCCGCCCAATGTTGTTTTCATGCAAAGCGGCGGCTGTCTCGGGGTCCACCTCCCGCAGCTTTTCCAGTACGGCAGCATTTCCCTGCTCTTCTGCCATCTGCTTGTATTTTCCCCTGATTTCCAGACTGGATCCGGTCTCGGCAAACTCCACATTGTCGATAAGCGAAGTGATATAGAGTCCGGTCCCGCCTACCACGATGGGAAGTTTTCCTCTTGCATGGATCTCAGCAATCTCTTTCCGTGCAAGTTCCACATACTCTGCCACTGAAAAACTCTCTCCCGGCTCTACAAAGTCGATGAGATGATGTGGGATTCCGTCCATCTCCTCTGGGGTAGGCTTTGCAGTTCCAATGGTCATTTTCTTATAGATCTGCATGGAATCTGCCGACACAATTTCGCCATTGAGCTGCTTGGCCAGGTCAATGGAAAGCTTCGTCTTTCCAGAGGCTGTGGGCCCTGCGATCACCAGAAGGGGGATTTTCGCCTGTTCCTTGGATATTGTCTGCACTGATATCAAACCAACCTTCCAAATCTTCGTTCCAGTTCTGATCGAGTCATCGTGATCGAAACCGGGCGGCCGTGTGGGCAAAAACGCACATCACGGTCCTGCCGAATCACCTCTACAAGCTGTTCCATTTCGGGCAGCGAGGTGGTATCGTGCGCCTTGATGGCTGCTTTACAGGCCACTGAGTGGAGCAGCTCCTCCACTGTTTCGGGGAGCATCTTCTGCCGCCCATCCAGCAACTTCTCGGTAGCCTCCTGCACCGCTGCAGTCACTTCATCCATGGGCAGCATGGTGGGGATCTCCCGCACCAGAACCGTTCCATTTCCGAAGTCCTCCAACAAGAAACCAATCTGCTCAAACGCAGAAAGGCCCTGAAGAGCGGCATCATATTCCTGCCGGGACAGCGTTACCGGTACCGGTGCCAGCAAAATCTGGCGCTGGCCCAGACTGGTCTCCCGGCACAGTCGGTTATAGAGAATCCGTTCATGGGCTGCATGTTTATCCACCAGCACAAAGGTATCCCGGTATTCTACCATGATGTAGGTGCCAAAGAGTTCCCCCAGGATCTTGTAATCGGCTGTCCGCTCCTCTGCATCGTCCGCCAACTGAACTGGCGCAGCTGCTGTGTGATTATGCTCTTCCTGTTCCTCCAAGCAGTAACTCTGTGATTCCTCCACCC
>CAKWRB010000083.1 GCA_934845495.1 uncultured bacterium | reverse complement strand
CTACAACATCGTCGGCTTCCAGACCAACCTCAAGTTCCCGGAACAGAAGCGGGTATTCTCGATGATCCCCGGTCTGGAGCATGCTGTCTTTGCCCGGTACGGTGTGATGCACCGCAATACCTTTATGAATTCGCCCAAGCTGCTGAATGCGGACTTCTCCCTGCGCAGCGACCCACGCATCTTCTTTGCCGGCCAGATGACCGGTGTGGAAGGGTATATGGAGTCGGCTTCGTCGGGGCTGATCGCCGGCCTTGCCATGGCACGGCGGCTGCAGGGGCTTCCCCCGCTGGAGCTGCCCGAGACCACCATGCTCGGCGCCCTGACCCGGTACATCAGCTCGTCCACGGCGGAGGACTTCCAGCCCATGGGCAGCAATATGGGCATCCTGCCGCCGCTTCCCGAAAAGATCAAGGGCAAGGCAGAGCGCTACGGCGCGTTGGCAGAGCGGGCCATGCAGGATCTGGAACAGACCCTCAGAGATTTGGAGGCATAAGCTATGAAAATTATCGTTGATGCGTTCGGCGGCGATCATGCACCGCTGGCTGTAATAGAGGGCTGCCGTCAGGCAGTGGACGAGCTGGGGGCAGAGATCCTGCTCACCGGTGATGAGGAGAAGATCCGTCAGGCAGCAGCCGGGGCCAAGATCTCTCTGGACGGCATGGAGATTGTCCACGCTCCGTCGGTGATCCCGGTGGAAGAGGACCCCACCACCCTGCTCAAGAAGTATGCCGATTCCTCGATGGCAGTGGGCCTGCGCCTGCTCAGCGAGGGGCAGGGCGAGGCCTTTGTCTCCGCTGGCAGCACCGGTGCGCTGGTGGTTGGCTCCACTCTGGTTGTCAAGCGTGTAAAGGGTGTGCGCCGCATTGCCATCGGCACCCTGGTGCCCAATGCCGGCTCCGGTTACCTGCTGGTGGATGCCGGCGCCAACCACGATTGCCGCCCTGAGATGCTCCTGCAGTTTGCACTGATGGGCAGCGCCTATATGGAAAAGGTGCAGGGCATCCAGAAACCCCGGGTGGGCCTGGTGAACATCGGCACCGAGGAGAACAAGGGCACCCAGCTCCAGCTGGATGTACTGCCTCTGCTCAAGGAGGCCCCCATTCACTTCACTGGCAATGTGGAGGCCCGCGGCCTGCCCCTGGGCGAGGTGGATGTGGCTGTCACCGACGGCTTTACCGGCAACATCATCCTCAAAACCTCCGAGGGAATGGGCAAGTTTTTCTCCAACGAGCTCAAGTCGATGGTGAAGAGCTTCCCTGGTATGCTGGGCGCCCCCTTCCTGGCGGGCAAGCTCCGGACACTCAAGAAGAAGTCCGACTCCAACGAGGCCGGCGGCGCTCCACTGCTGGGTTTGCGCAAGCCGGTGATCAAGGCCCACGGCAGCTCCAATGCCAAGGCCTTTAAGAACGCCATCCGCCAGGCCATGACCTGCCAGCAGAACAACATGGTTGGCCTGATCGAAGAATATATGGAACACTACCGTGCAGCAGAGGCTGCAGCCAAGGCGGAAGCAGCCGCCGGAGAGGAGCAAGCACAGTGAGAGAGATGCATGAGCTGGAAAAAACCATCGGCTACGAGTTCAAAAATGAGGGGTACCTGCGCACTGCGCTGACCCACTCCTCCTATGCCAACGAGATGCGCTCCCGCTGCCCGTACAACGAGCGGCAGGAGTTTCTGGGCGATGCGGTGCTTTCCATCATCGTATCCGATTACCTGTTCAAAAGCTCCCACCTGGCCGAGGGTGACCTGACCAAGCTGCGGGCCTCCATCGTCTGCGAAAAGTCGCTCTGGGGCTGGGCCAAGGAGATTCACCTGGGCGACTATATCCTGCTGGGTAAGGGCGAGGAGAACTCGGGCGGACGGGAGCGCCCCTCCATTCAGGCCGATGCCTTTGAAGCACTCATCGCCGCCGTCTATCTGGACAGCGGCATGGAGCGCACCCGGGAATTCCTGATGCCCTTTGTACTGCGCAGTCTGGAAAACGAGGAGAAACCTGCCTTCAAGGACTACAAGACCCTGCTGCAGGAAATCGTCCAGAAGAACCCCGAGGAGCAGCTCAGCTATGAGCTGGTGGAGGAGCGCGGCCCCGACCACGACAAGACCTTTGTGGTACAGGTGAAGATCAATTCCAACATCATCGGCCGCGGCGAGGGCAAGAGCAAGAAGGCCGCCGAACAGATGGCAGCCAAGGAAGCCGTCGAGCTGATGGGAGAATAAGGTGAAACACGCCAACATCGCCCTGTTTGTACCGCACATCGGCTGTCCCCACCGGTGCAGCTTCTGCGACCAGAATGCCATCTCCGGGGCGGAGCGGCCGCCCGAACCGGCCGATGTCACCGCCGCCTGCGAAACGGCCCTCCAGAGCCTGGGCAGCCGGGCCGCCGGGGCGGAGATCGCCTTCTTTGGCGGCAGCTTTACCGCCATCGACCGGGGGTATATGCTCAGCCTGCTGGAGGCCGCAGCCCCCTATGTCCGTTCGGGAGCGGTGCGGGGCATCCGCCTCTCCACCCGACCGGATGCGGTGGAGCCGGAGACGCTCCGGCTTTTGCAGGGGTACGGGGTCACCACCATCGAGCTGGGTGCCCAGTCGATGGACAACCGGGTGCTGGCCCGGAACGGCCGGGGGCACACCGCAGAACAGGTGCGCCAGGCAGCAGAGCGGGTGCGGAAGATGGGCTTTTCGCTGGGGCTGCAGATGATGACTGGTCTGCCCGGCGATACCCCCGAGGGCGCCTGGTACACCGCCCGGGAGCTGGCAGCGCTCTCCCCGGCGGAGATGCGGATCTACCCCACCGTGGTGCTGGAGGGCACCCGGCTGGGCAGATGGTACCGCCAGGGCCTGTACCAGCCGCCGGGAGTGGAGGAGAGTGTTCCCCTCTGTGCCGGGCTGCTGGAATATCTGGAGGGGCAAGGCATCCGGGTGATCCGGCTGGGGCTGCACGCCAGCCGTTCGCTGGAGGAGCGGCTGCTGGCCGGCGCCTACCATCCGGCCTTCCGGGAGCTGTGCGAAGGGCATCTGCTGGTGCAGCGGCTGCTTTCGCAGTTCGACGGAATGGCCCCCCGGCCGGTGACGGTGCGGCTCAACCCCCGGGATCGCTCCAAATTCACCGGGCCGCACCGGAAAAACCTGATCCGCCTGGCCGAGCTGGGCTGGCAGGTCACCCTCCTGGAGGACAGACAGATCCCGGCTGGCTCTTTGCAGCCGGAGTAATAAAAGACGGACGGCTGTCCGTCCCGAATCGGCGCAGCAGCGCAGACTGGGGACAGACAGCGGCAGAACTGGAAGGAGTGAGGAAAGTTTGCAGATCAAATCGCTGGAGATTCAGGGCTTCAAGTCCTTTCCCGACAAGGTAAAGCTCACCTTCGATCAGGGCATCACCGCCGTGGTGGGCCCCAACGGCAGCGGCAAGAGCAACATCGTGGACGCAGTGCGCTGGGTATTCGGCGAGCAGTCCACCAAGACCCTCCGGGGCAGCCGCATGGAGGATGTCATCTTTGGCGGAACAGCCAAACGAAAGCCCCAGGGCAGCGCCATGGTCAACCTGGTGCTGGACAACTCGGACCGCCTGCTCCCGGTGGACAGCGACGAGATCTCCATCACACGAAAGCTCTACCGTTCAGGCGAGAGCGAGTACCGGCTGGGCGGCGCCTCGGTGCGGCTCAAGGATATCTATGAGCTGTTCATGGATACCGGTCTGGGCCGGGACGGCTATTCGGTCATCGGGCAGGGGCGCATTGCCGAGATCATCTCCAACCGTAGCTCCGAGCGCCGGGAGATCTTCGAGGAGGCAGCGGGCATTTCCAAGTACCGCTACCGCCGGGGGGAGGCCCAGCGCCGTCTGGATGCCGCCGAGGAGAATATGCTCCGTCTTCGGGATATCCTCTCGGAGCTGGAAAACCGGGTGGAGCCGCTGCGCAAAGAGGCGGAAAAGGCCCGGGAATACCTCTCGCTGGCCGAGGAGCGCCGCACCCTGGAAATCGGTGTGTGGCTGGCAAAGATCGACCGGCTTTCGGCTCAGTACCGGGAAATTCAGGATCGGTTCCTGGCAGCCCGGGGCGAGTACGACAGCCTGACCCGGGAAGAGGAGGGGCTGGAGGAGCGCATCAACCTTCTCTACACCCAGATGCAGGACTGCGCCGTGTCAGCGGACGGCCTGCGCACCCGCCTGCGGGAGTGGGAGGAGGAGACAGCCCGGATCCGGTCAGATCAGGCGGTGGGGGAAAACAACATTGCCCACAGCCGGGAGAGCATCGCCGCCCTGGAGGCCGAACACCGGCAGGGGCTGCAGCACACCGATGCCGACCAGGCTGCTGCTGCCGGGGTGCAGGAGCGCATCGCTGCCCTGGAACAGGCCGGGGAGGAGATCCGCAGCCATCTGGCTGAGGAAACCGCCTGTTCCCAGCAGAACGAAACACGGCTGGCGGAGCTGGATCGAGCGGTGGAATCGCTCAAATTCCGGCGCACGGCCATCTATAAAAAGATCGACGATGCGCGGTTTTCCGGAGCGGCCAGCCAGTCGCTGCTGGAGGAGACCCACCGCCGTCTGGAGGAGATCCGTCAGGCCGGCGGCAGCCGGGACGGGGAACTGGAACGCACCCGGCAGGAACTGGCCGAATGCGAGGAACTTCTGGCCGGTACCGATGCCCGGGAAGAGGAGTTCCGCAACACCCGGGCAGGCTATGAACTGCGCCTGAAGAGCCGGCAGGAACGCCGGCAGCAGCAGGCCGATCAGCTTGCCGACCTGCAGAACAGAATCGCCCAAAAGCGGCAGCGGGCAGGCATCCTGGAGGGAATGGAAAAGAGCCTGGAGGGCTATACATACAGTGTAAAGTTTATTCTGCAGCAGAGCAGCCGGGGCCTGATCCGGGGAGTGCATGGTTCGGTATCCCAGTTGGTGGCAGCTGCCGATTCCCGGTATTCCACTGCCATCGAGATCGCCCTGGGAGCCGGTATGCAGAACATCGTGGTGGAGGACGAAACCGCCGCCAAGCAGTGCATCCGCCTCCTGGACCGGGAGCGCAAGGGCCGCGCCACCTTCCTGCCCCTGACGGCAGTGCGGGGCAGGCGCATGGACGACCGGGAGTTTTCCGGCATGGAGGGCGCCGTGGGCATCGCCTCGACGCTGGTGACCGCCGAGAGTCGGTACGCCGGCATTGTGGAGCATCTGCTGGGGCGCATCCTCATTGCGGAGGATCTGGACTGTGCTGTCACCATTGCCAAGCGGTGCGGCTACAAGTTCCGTATCGTTACGCTGGACGGGCAGGTCATCAACACCGGCGGCGCCATGACCGGCGGCTACACCGCCAAGAGCGCCGGCCTGCTGGGACGGCGGGGCGAGATCGACCAGCTGGAGGCCGAAGCCGCCGCGCTGGAGCAGCGCGCAGCAGAGGAAGAGTGCGCCCTGGCTGCGGCACAGGAGGAGATCGGCCGCATCGAAGCCCAGATCTGGAGCATCGATGCCGGCCTGCGGGAGGTGTCGGATGACCGCATCCGGGCCGAGGGCGAAAAGAAGCGGCTGGAGCAGATCCTTGCCTCGGCCGGGGAATCCGCCGCCCGGGAAAAGGCGGAGGAAGCCGCCCTGGCAGCCCGGGTGAAGCAGCTCACCGGCGAAAACCGCAGCGCCGAGACCGTTCTGACCGGGCTGACCGGTGAACTGGAGCAGATTTCGGCGGAGATCGAGACCCGGCAGGAGGAGCGGCGCCAGGCCGATGAGACCAGCCGGGACCAGGTGCGCCGGAAGGCAGCCCTGGACCTGCAGCGTCTGGAAAATGAGAAGGATCTGGCGGTAGCAAAGGCGGAATGGGATCGCCTGACCGCCCGGCAGCAGGACAGTCGGGCCCATCTGCAGGAGATCCGGGAGCGGATCGAGGAGCTGCAGCGGTCCATCCAGGCCGACCGCAGTTCCATCGAGGCCGGGTCGATGCGGCTGGAACAGCTGGCAGAACAGACCATCACAGCCCAGGAGCGCATCCGCCAGAATGAGGAGACCCGACGGGACTGCGAACAGAAGGTGAGCAGCCTTCGGACCCAGAGCCGGGAGC
>CAKWRB010000082.1:3533-6064 GCA_934845495.1 uncultured bacterium | reverse complement strand
ACCGAATTTCCTCCCTTCTCATTCATTATAAAAGACTTGATGTACAAGTTTAATTTTTGTAACGGAAAAAAGCCTGACTGCACTGCATCCAGGACTGAATGTACTGTAAAATATCAGACGGATCTTCTTCGCCCGATCCGCGCAAACAGGGTGCGCCCCGGCGCCTTCTGCCGGACCGCACAGCCAGCCGTATGGCAACCCGACACCGCAAGTTCCGCTCCGATGCCGCATACAGCTGAATTTTACGAACACTCTCTTATTTTCTAATATACACTTTTTATGCATTTATGTCAATAGAGCCCCTGCAAAACTGGCAAAGCTACTGAATTTGTCGTTTCTATTAGTATGGCTGCTTCGGGACCGCTTAGTCAGGCGGGCAGCTTGATTTCCCACAGCCGGAATGCTATACTGTCAGAGTTATCCCCGCAAAGGAGGAAAATCTGTGAAAAAAGTGGAACTCTACACCGACGGAGCCTGTTCGGGAAATCCCGGGCCGGGCGGCTGGGGGGCGATCCTGCGCTACGGCGAACATGAAAAGGAGCTGAGCGGCGGTGCCCATGACACCACCAACAACCGCATGGAGCTCACCGCTGTGATCGAAGGGCTGAAGGCGCTCAAGGAGCCCTGCATGGTGACGGTATACAGCGACTCCAAGTACTTCTGCGACGGCGTGCAGAAGGGCTGGGTCTACGGCTGGAAAAAACGGGGCTGGAAGAAATCGGACGGCAAACCGGCTCTCAATCCCGACCTGTGGGAAGAACTCCTCACCCAGCTGGGCCGCCACCAGGTGGACATCGTCTGGGTCAAGGGTCATGCCGGCCACCCGGAAAACGAGCGGTGCGACCGTCTGGCTGTGGCCCAGAGCGAAAAACACCGCTGAACCCCTCTAAAACCGCAAAAATCCCCTGTACCCGGTCCGGGCACAGGGGATTTTTCTGTTCAGACAGATTACTTGCTGAGTTCTACTGCAATAGCAGAGGCCAGCCGCGCATTGTTGTACACCAGCTGGATATTTGCCTCCAGGCTGTCGCCGCCGGTGATCTTCTGGATCTCGTCCAGCAGATAGGGAGTGGTCTCCTTGCCGTGGATGCCCAGCTCCTTGGCCTTGGCAACGGCTTCATCGATGACCTTGTAGATGGTGTCGTGGTCCATCGAGTACTCCTCGGGGATGGGGTTGGTCACCAGCATGCTGCCGTCCAGGCCAAGCTCCATCTTGGCGCGGAAGGCACCGGCGATCTCGGCAGGAGTATCCATGCGGTAATCCACCTTGAAGCCGCTTCTGCGGGTGTAGAAGGCGGGCAGCTCCTCAGTCTGGTAGCCGATGACCGGCACGCCCTTGGTCTCCAGGTATTCCAGAGTCAGCCCAAGGTCCAGAATGGCCTTGGCACCGGCGCAGACAACCATTACCGAGGTGCTGGACAGCTCCTCCAGGTCAGCGGAGATATCCATGGTTGTCTCGGCGCCGCGGTGAACACCGCCGATGCCGCCGGTGGCAAAGATCCGGACTCCGGCCATATCAGCCAGGATCATGGTGGCGGCCACAGTGGTGGCGCCGTCCTCGCCCCGGGCGCAGACCACCGGGATATCCCGGCGGCTCACCTTGGTGACAGCCAGACCCTTGCGGCCCAGGTGATCGATCTCCTCCGGAGTGATGCCCACGGTCAGCTTACCGCCGATGATGGCAATGGTGGCCGGTACCGCACCGCTCTCCCGGACGATGCGCTCCACTTCCAGGGCAGTCTGCACATTCTTGGGATAGGGCATACCGTGGGAAATGATGGTGGACTCCAGGGCTACTACCGGCTTTCCGGCCTCCAGAGCCGCCTTGACTTCCGGTGCTACAACCAGATATTTTTCCAGGTTCTTCATTGTAAAAATCCTCCTGTCATGCGCTCAGTTTTCGCTAATCCGGTCCAGAACAGCCTGTCTGGACAAAGTTTCGTTGATGGTGTTCTCCCCCTCGATGCAGATGGCTGCTGCCGCCAGTCCGCACCGGGCGGCCTTCTCGGTGGAAAACTCGCTGAGATAGGCCATCACCAGGGCTGCCATAAAGCTGTCGCCGGCGCCGGTGGTGTTGCGTACTTCTGCCGGGTAGTTGGGAATCCGCTTCTTGCCCCGGGCATTGCCGTACAGCACTCCGGCAGACCCCATCGAAAGGAACACCTGCTTCACGCCCAGCTCCAGCAAGATATCCACCGCCTTGCGGGCCGAGCGCTCGTCGGTCACCGGGATCCCGGTGAGCAGAGCGGCTTCCAGCATATTGGGCTTGATGGTGTGGATCTTCCCCAGCACCGGCAGCAGCTTGACCGCCTTGGCGGTGGATACCGGGTCAGCAAAGATGGGAACGGTGCAGTTTTCGCAGAGATACCGGATGGTCTCCTCGGGCAAGTTGGTATCAATGACGCAAAGGCTTGCATTGTTGATGACATCCAGCTTGGAGGCCATGTACTCCGGCGTCAGATAGGAGTAGATCTCCATATCCGAGACAGCCAGCTGCATATCCCCGTTTTCATCGGTGATGAACATATAGG
>CAKWRB010000082.1:0-3523 GCA_934845495.1 uncultured bacterium | reverse complement strand
GTTCCCGGCAGCTGTGCTGGATCTCGCCGGCATGGACATCTTCGCCAAAGGCGGTGATGAACTTGACTTCCACATCCAGCAGGGCCAGGTTGTGGGCGATGTTCCGTCCCACCCCACCCAGGGACATCCGCACGGTGCCGGGGTTGGAATCCCGGTCCACCGGCTTGTGGTAGGGCATTCCTGCCATATCGATGTTCACTGCCCCGATCACCACGGCATAGGGGCTCATCTGCAGAATGTATCCCTTCCCCTGGATAAAACCCTTCTTCATCAGGTTGGAGATATGCACCGCCACCGAGGACCGGGTGATCCCCGCCTTGTTTGCCAGCTCCTGCTGGGAGATCAGCGGGTTTTCCGCAATCCACTCCAGCAGCTGTCTTTCCCGTTCTGTTATCATACTGCACTCCATAAACAAAAATTAAGTTACCTGAATAAATGCTTATTACAATTTTATTGTAACGCGGCGGGAGCAAAAAATCAAGCACTTTTTCTCCGGAAAAAAATCTGGTATACTGGGCTTAGAGAACGGGAAAGGAGCATGCATCATGTCACCCAAAGAAGAATTCATCGCCATATTCACCGAAAACATCAAGCGGGAGGGAGCCCGGGAGCTGCTGGCCTGGCTGGAGACCACCGACTTTTTCTCCGCACCGGCCAGCACCAAGTTCCACTGTGCCTGCGAGGGCGGCCTGGTGCAGCATTCCCTGAGCGTCTACCACACCCTGATGGACCGCTATTTTGAGGAAGGCATCGACAACCCCGAAAGCTTTGCCATCGCCGCCCTGCTGCACGACCTGTGCAAGGCAAACTTCTATAAGGTGTCCACCCGGAATGTGAAAAACGAGGAGACCGGTGCCTGGGAAAAGGTGCCCTACTATGCAGTGGAGGACCAGTTCCCCTACGGCCACGGTGAAAAGTCGGTCTACCTGATCGAACGGTTTCTGCGGCTCAAACCCTCGGAGGCCATGGCCATTCGCTGGCACATGGGCGGTTTTGATGACGCTGTCCGAGGCGGCAGTTTTGCCCTGAGCCTTGCGTTTGAAAAATATCCCCTGGCGGTCAAGATGCATCTGGCCGACCTGGAGAGCACCTATCTCCGGGAGCATCACACCTCGGCCGTGACCCGCCGCTGACCCTGCTGCAAATAAAAAAACACGGGACAGTTTTCTGTCCCGTGTTTTTATTTGTGCTTTTAACCGTCGGTTTTGATGGCCTCCAGCGCCGAGATCTTCACCGCCCGGTTGGCAGGGTAAAACCCCGATACCAGACCGATGCAAGTGGCAAAGACCAGACCCAGAGCCACCAACCAAGGCGGAATGATGGATACGCTGGTCCCGTACATGGACGACATCTCCGAGCCGCCCATCGAGAAGCCAAAGGTATTCATGGCAAAGGAGATCATATAGCTGAGTGCGATGCCGATCACACCGCCCATGAAGCCAATGGCTCCGGCCTCCATCAGGAAGATGGTGCGGATATTGCCCACAAAGCAGCCCAGCACCTTCATGACGCCGATTTCGCGGGTGCGCTCATAGATGGACATAATCATGGTGTTGGCAATGCCCAGCGCTGCAACAAACAGCGAAATGGCACCCAGTCCGCCCAAAATCAGCTGCTGCTGCTTGGCCTGTTCCTCCATCGGCTCCCGGATGCTGTCCAGCGACCAGGTGGAAAATCCCATATCCTGGATTGCCTTCTCCACCTCGGCCACCTTGCTGATATCCGTCACCTTGACCTTGGCATTTTCGTAACCCTTATCCTCAGGCAGCTTCATATTGTTGGCCTTGAAGTAGTCATTGCGGATCTTCTTCAGGTCGGTGATGTTCATATAGGCACCCTGAGAGGTCTCGTAGCCCTTGTTGTAATCCTCCTGCATCCGGCCATAGTAGGTCAGCTCGTAAGTAAAGGTCTTGGTCTCCTCGTCCTCGTCGTTGGAACCGGTCTCGATGCGCAGCTTATCTTTTTTCAGATCCACAAAGGGGTCCTTGATATTGCCGTTGGCATCCGGCCAGGAGTCCACATAGTTGTACCCCGGCTTCTTCTTATTGTCCTGGAAAGCATAGGCTGCCTTTTCTCCAAAGACGATTCCGTAGGGCTGCAGGTTTTCGGTGGGGAAGCCATTGCCGTCCACCAGGTTGATCCCCAGCGAACTGAGCGCTTCGGGGTAGATACCCACCACATTGGAAAGGCTCATCTCGTACCGGTCGCCCTTGCCAGCATAGATGCTGGCGTTGATATCGTAAGCCTGGTAGAACGGGGTAACCACAGCAACCCCATCCATCTGGGAAATCTGCTTGAGCGTGTCATCATCCAGTTTGGCCTGGGTGTTACTGCCGCCGCCGGACCCATAGTTATAGATCTCGATCAGCGTCAGGTCGCCCATGCTGGCAAGCATTGCTTCGGTGCTGGCCTGCATGCCTACACCGATGGAGATCATGACCACAATGGCGCAGGTACCCACCACAACCCCCACAACGGTGAGCAGGGTGCGCACCTTCCGGCGCATCAGGTTTTGCACGCACATGGCAATCAGATCAGAGATCTTCATCGTCGAATTCGCTCCTCTTGGCCTTGATCTTGAGGACAGTCATATAACCGGTTGCACCAGCTACTCCCACTGCCACAACAAACAATACGATATTCTGCAGTGTGAACAGGCTGGGTTCTTCCGCCGGCTGCGGTTCGATGGTAGGGGCATCAGTGCCCGGATCGAAGGTAGGCATCTCCTCCACCTGGATACTAAACGGGCGGGATACCTGGCGCACATTCATGCTGGCATCCTCGTAGCTGATGATCACTTCGCCTTCCAGCTTACCGGATTCGGCAGGTGTGATATAGAAGTCAGCACTTTCCTCGGCGCCCGAAGCCACATTGCCGATGAAGTTGCGCTCTCCGCTGTTGGGCATATTGCCCCGAAGCTCAGTGGTGACATTGTAGACCTGTGTCTTGCCCTTGTTGACAAACTTGAGCGACAGATTGTACTCGTCCCCCACATACAGGCTGGTGGGAACCTGAATCTCGTCCACCGAAAAGCGGTCCGGCTGAGAAACCGGGATGGAAATGCTCTCGGACGATTCGCCGCTCTTGCGCACATCGTTGGCGATGTACTGGAAGGAGAACTGGATGCTGATGGCATAGCTCTGGGCCTCGGCATTGGGGTTGGCCTGCATGCTGATGGTCTTGGAGATGCTCTCCCCCACATCCAGATGATCGAAGTGGAAGGTATTGGACGAGCTGGTGATCGAGAAGCCCTCCGGGGTGGTGATCTTCATCACGATGTTGTCCAGATCGTACTGTGTGCTGGTGTTTTCAAAGGCAAGGTTCAGATCGATGACCTGGCCGGCCGAGACCTGTGTAGCACCATAGCTGTACTCGCTGACAATGATATGAGGGGTCAGCGGATCCAGGTCCACATCCTCCTCATCCTCGTCGGGGTCATCCTTATCCACAAAGGGGATACAGCCGGGGATCTTCATGCTCATATTGTACTTGTAATCCTTGCCGTTATAGGTATATCCTACAA
>CAKWRB010000081.1 GCA_934845495.1 uncultured bacterium | reverse complement strand
GAGCACATCCACCAGTTTGAAGTGCTGGTGGATCATGCCGATGCCCAGATCGAAGGCTTCCCGGGGGGAGCGGATGGCGGCGGGCTGTCCATGGATCAGGATCTCGCCGTGATCGGGGTAGTAAATGCCAGAGAGCATATTCATCAGGGTCGTTTTACCGCTGCCGTTCTCTCCCAGCAGGGCCAGGATCTCCCCTTCCCGTAGATCCAGACTGACATCATGGTTGGCAACCACTTTGCCGAAGGTTTTGGTGATATGACGCATGGAAACGGCATATTCTGTGGTTTTCTCCAAGGCTATCCTCCTTTTATTTTCTGCCTGACTGAAAACAAAGCCGTCCTTTCTTTCAAAGAACGGCTTTGTACTGTATGTGCGGTTTACTCGACAGCGGTGCAGCCTTCTACAATGTACTGCCAGGACGGAGCGGACTGCTCTTCCTGCTCGTGGTAGTAGTCACCCTCGGGGATCTCGATGGTCTGGCCATCGGGGCTTACACCCTTCAGCGGACCTGCAAAGACATGCAGTTCGCCGGCCTTGAGCTGCTCGATGGCGGCATCAATGGCCTCCTGGGTGCCCTCGGCGGCGATGGCGGTGTTCAGAGGCGACAGATATACGGCGCCGTCGCCATAGCCCTTGCACCAGTCGGTGGGGATCTCGGTGCCGTTGATTACATGCTCAACAGCCTCGGTTACATAGATGCCCCAGTCGATCCGGGCCGAGATCAGGGAAGCCTTGGGGGCAGCCTCGATCATATCGTTGTTGTAACCAACCTGCCATACGCCGTTGTCCTCAGCGGTGGTGGCGGGAGCGGTGGAGTCAGAGTGCTGGGAAACCACATCGCAGCCACGGTCGATCAGTGCCTTGGCAACCTGGGATTCAACGGTGGGGTCGTTCCAGGAGTTGGTGTACATGATCTCCATGGTCACATCGGGGTTGACGCTCTTGGCGCCCAGATAGAAGGCGGTGTAGCCGCTGATTACCTCGGCAAACGGATAAGCTGCCACATAGCCGAGCTTGTTGGTCTCGGTCTTGAGGCCGGCAGCGATGCCTGCCAGATAGCGGGCCTCGTAGATGGAAGCGAAGTAGTTGTGGAAATTGGGCAGACCGGACGAAGCAGCCTGGTAGCCGGTGGCATGGCAGAACTGGATGTTCGGATACTCGGCAGCTACTTCCTTGACATAGTCCTCGTAGCCAAAGCTGGTGGCGAAGATGACATTACAGCCAGCCTCAACCAGCTCACGCAGAGCGGTGTCGCACTCAGCGCCCTCGGGAACATTGTACTTGCTGATGATCTGGTCATCGCGCAGGCCCAGCTTCTCCTGCATCTCCTTGGTGCCCAGCTCGTGGTTGTAGGTGTAACCCATGTCGCTGGAGTCGGAGATGTACACAAAGCCCACCTTGATCTCGTCCTTGGAAACGGGAGCGAGCTCTGCCTGGCTGGCGCCCTCGCTGCCGGCATTATCGCCGCCTGCAGCCGGAGCAGAACAGCCTGTCATCAGGCCGGCGACCATGGCCAGAGCCATGAGCGCACTCAGGATTCTTCTTTTCATCTGTGATTGCCTCCTGTCTTTTGTTTGACCTGCCGCCCATAGTCCGGGGCGGCCCGGATAAAAATAAAAATGCCACCCGAAATAAGAAAACCTGTTTTTTCCCACTCTGGATAGCTTTACACCTTTATTCTACACTTCCCGATACGCCGCGTCAAGGCAGTGATATAAAAAGTGTAAAATCTATGAATATTTTGCGAACAGCGCTGGATTTAACCCATTCTTCTTGTATAGTTTACCCACCAAAAAACCTGCTGAGCCGCTCTTTTTTCAAGAACTTTACTGATTCTTCCCCTTTCCGCACCGGATGGAGACAGGCGTTCTTTCAGCGGGATCGATTTTACTTATATTAAACAAACGATTTACATCGGGCCCCGCTGCGCCCAGGACTCTGTACAGGGAATCGCCCGGAAAAACGGCAGTGATTGTCAGCAAAACCCACAAACAGCCAGTTGTTCACAGAAAATTTTACAGCATTATGTAAAAATGTTCATTTTATTAAACTTTTAGTTTAGCATCTATTGATTTTCCGGCAGAATATTGTATAATTATCTCGGTTTAGTAAAAATAACTTTGTGGTTTAATATTACTGCACACAGAAAGCGAGGCGTCAATTTGGATATCGGCCATAAGATCAAGCAGCTCCGCATCCAGAAGGGGCTGACTCTGGAAGAGCTGGCCAGCCGAAGCGAGCTGACCAAAGGCTTTCTCTCCCAGACCGAGCGCAACCTCTCCTCTCCGTCCATCGCCACCCTCAACGACATTGTGGAGGCCCTGGGCACCAGCCTGTCCGAATTCTTCCAGGAGGACAAAGAGGAGCGCATCGTCTTTCGCAAACGGGATTTCTTTGTGGATGAGCGGGATCACTGCACCGTCAACTGGATCGTGCCCAACACCCAGAAAAACGAGATGGAGCCCATTCTGCTGGAACTGCCCCAGGGCGGGGAATCCTTTGCCATGGATCCGCACAGCGGTGAGGAGTTCGGCTACATCATCGAGGGAACGGTGGTGTTGATCTCCGGGGAAAAGAGCTACACCCTGCACAAGGGTGAGACCTTCTACCTCTCGGGGAAAAACCGCCACTACCTCCGCAACGACCGGAAAACCACCGCCAAGGTGCTTTGGATCTCCACACCGCCGCTGTTTTAAGCGGCCCTCCGCCCCTGATTACAGAAAAAGAAAGGAGCCTCTTTCTGTATGGAAAAGAAGCTGATCGAATTTAAGAACATCGTCAAGGAATTTGATGGGAAGCTGGTGCTCAAGGGTGTCAGCCTGGATATCTACGAAAATGAGTTCGTCACCCTGCTGGGTCCCAGCGGCTGCGGAAAAACCACCCTGCTGCGGATCCTCGGCGGCTTCCTGGAGCCCACCGAAGGCCATGTGCTCTTTGATGGGCAGGACATCAGCAAAGTGCCCCCGTATAAGCGGGAGATCAACACCGTATTCCAGAAGTACGCTCTGTTCCCCCACATGAATGTGTACAACAACATCGCCTTTGGCCTGAAGATCAAGAAGGAACCCAAGGATATCATCGAGCAGAAGGTCATGCGTATGCTCAAGCTGGTAAACCTGGAGGACTACGCCGACCGCAATGTCACCGAGATGAGCGGCGGCCAGCAGCAGCGTGTGGCCATCGCCCGCGCCCTGGTCAACGAGCCCAGCGTCCTGCTTCTGGACGAGCCCCTGGGTGCGCTGGACCACAAGCTCCGCCAGGAGATGCAGCACGAGCTCAAGCGCATCCAGCAGGAGGTGGGCATCACCTTCATCTTTGTAACCCACGACCAGGAAGAGGCCCTGACCATGTCGGACAAGATCGTGGTCATGAAGGAGGGCGAGATTCAGCAAATCGGCTCCCCCACCGACATCTACAACGAACCGGTCAACGAGTATGTTGCCACCTTCATCGGCGAAAGCAACATCATCGACGGTGTGATGCTGGAGGACTACAAGGTCATGTTCGAGGACAAGATCTTTGACTGTGTGGACTTTGGCTTTGGCAAAAACGAGGCGGTGGATATCGTGATCCGCCCCGAGGACCTGGACATCGTTCCCCGTGCCGACGGCAAGCTCCGCGGCGTTGTCAAGAGCGTCCTCTTCAAGGGTGTCCACTACGAGACAATCGTGGAGACCAAGCTGGGTACTGCCATCACCGTTAAGATGGCGGTAAAGGACGGCAAGCCCGTCTTTAATGCCGAGGCCAATGAAAAGATGTCCGCCAACGACTTCTATCTGGATACCGCCGATGTGGATGAGCTGGATGCAGCCACCATCATTGCCCGTGCCGACGCCCAGGCTTGGAACCCTGATACCGACGAATATGTCTCCATCAAGGATGTGGTCTACCAGATCAAGAAGGAAAACGGCACCTACCCGGTCACCTTCTCCACTGCGGCCGGTACCTCGGTTACCGTCAACATGATCGTCAAGGACGAAAACCGTGTTGCCAACAAGGAGTATGAGGAGGAGATCTTTGCGGTAAACTTCTTCAAGAACGCCGACGAGATCACCGAATCCATTGCACTGGATACCGACCTCAAGACCTGGGCCAATGCCTCGGCCTGGAGCCTGGAGGACGGCAAGGCGGTGGAGATCACCAATGTGCATTACGACTTTGACCCCAAGACCATCACCCCCGGCGTCTACGATGTCACCTTCTCCACCCAGGGCTACGAATACAAAGTGGACACCACCGACAAGTACGAGGTGGGCGACATTGTAGGGCTCTCCTTCCAGCCGGAGGATATCCACATCATGTCCAAGAACTAAGGGGGGAGCCATCGATGAAACAATTCCGCAATATGGTCTACCCCTATGTGGCGTGGATCGCTGTGATGATCGTGGCGCCGATGCTGATGATCGTGCTGTATGCCTTTACCAACTCGGGCAACGATGTCACCACCATTCGTTTTACACTGGAAAACTTCGCCCGCTTCTTCAGCGATCAGGTCTTTCTGGAGGTGTTGTGGCGCTCCCTTTCCATCGCGGTGATGACCACCATCATCTGCGTGCTGGTGGGGTATCCCATTGCCTATGCCATTGCCCAGCGCCCGGAAAAGAGCAATATGTTCTGGGTACTGGTCATCACCATGCCCACCTGGATCAATATGATGGTGCGCACCTATGCCTGGGTGGGTATCCTCCAGGATGGCGGCCTCATCAACAGCCTGCTGGGGCTGTTCGGCATCGGACCGTTCAAGATGATGTACACCACCTTTGCCGTTGTGCTGGGTATGGTCTACAACTTTATCCCGTTCATGATCCTGCAGATCCACACCTCTCTCACCAAGATGGACAAGAGCTATCTGGAGGCAGCTGCGGATCTGGGCGCCAACCGGGTGCAGAGCTTCCTGCGCATCACCCTGCCGCTGAGCCTGCCCGGTGTTCTCAGCGGCATCACCCTGGTATTCCTGCCGGCAGTATCCAGCTTCTTTATCCCCAAACTGCTGGGCGGCGGCCAGTATGTACTCATCGGCAATGTCATCGAGACCCAGTTCCTCACCAGCGGCGACTGGAACTTCGGCAGTGCCATTTCGCTGATCATGGCTGTGATCATCATGATCTCCATGTATGTTACCCGCAAGGTGGACACCGATCCGGCTGCCCGCGGAAAGGAGGACTGAGCATATGAAGAAACAGAAAACTTCCCTGGCTTCCAAAATCCTGCTTAGCCTGACGATCCTGTTCTTCTACCTTCCCATCATCTATATCGTCATCTTCTCCTTCAACGACTCCCGTTCTCTGACCCGCTTCAGCGGTTTTTCGCTCCAGTGGTATGAGAAGATGTTTGCCGACCGCACCATGATGGAGGCGGTGGGCTACACGATCCTGGTGGCCGTGGTGGCAACCATCGTCTCCACCGTCATCGGCACCCTGGCCGCCATCGGCCTCTCCCGTTCCCGCAAGCTGCTGCGCAATGTGGTGGAACAGGTCAACAACCTCCCGGTGATGAACCCGGAGATCGTCACCGCCATCGGCCTGCTGATGTTCTTCAGCTCGCTGGGGGTGAAAAAGGGCCTTACCACCATGCTGCTGGCCCACATCATGTTCTGTATCCCCTATGTGATCCTGTCGGTTTCGCCAAAGCTGCGGTCGCTGGATCCAAACCTGGCGGATGCAGCCCTTGACCTGGGCGCTACCCCGCTGCAGGCCCTGACCAAGGTCATTGTGCCGCAGATCATGCCGGGCATCATTTCCGGTGCGCTGATTGCTTTCACCATGAGCTTTGATGACTTTGTGATTTCCTACTTTGTCACCGGCAATGGTGTAAACAATATATCCATTCTGGTCTACACGATGAGCAAGCGTGTGAATCCGTCGATCAATGCCCTGTCCACTCTGGTCATTGCACTGATCACCATCACCCTGATCATCGTCAATGTAGTACCAATCATCAGAGAAAAAAGGAGAACAAAAGCATGAAAAAATTCATTGCCATGATGCTGGCTGGTGCCATGCTGCTCACCGCCACCGGATGCAGCAGTGGGAACAGCACCGAGGATGCCGTAGCCAAGTACGGTTCCGACACCCTGAAGCTCTACAA
>CAKWRB010000080.1 GCA_934845495.1 uncultured bacterium | reverse complement strand
AAGGGACTGCGGGGTAGACTTTACCCCCAAGCAGAAGATCAACCGGGAGACGGTGGAGGTTGTGGCCACCCTGCTCCTGGGTATCGAGGGAAAACACCTCGAGACCCGGTTTGGAAAGCTGCCCACCGCCCAGGTGGCACAGTTCCAGGAGATGAGCGGTTCCCGCTTCTTCTTCGTTCCGCTGATTGAAAAGGAAAACGACTGCTGGTGCATTTACAGCGCCAGCCACACCAATATGGAGCGGGCAGACGAGCTCTTTGCCGAGGCCGGCTTTAAAAAGGCCTGGGTACCGAACTTCTCCAATGAGGACGGCATCGTTTCCGAGTTCTCCTTTGAGTCGGAGATCCGGCAGCTCACCGAGCAGAAGCAGCTTCTGCTGGCTGCCAAGGAGCGCGGTTCCGGTGCGCTGGAGCAGCTCTCCCACATGGAAAACCTCAGCGTCAGCCTGGACGATATCTTCGCCAGCAAGTACCTGCAGGTGCGCTTCGGCCGGCTGCCCTCGGACAGCTACCAGAAGCTCAAGTACTACGACGACCGGCTCTTCTTCTTCCAGCCGCTGAGCGAGGAAGGGGAATTTGTCTGGGGCTTCTGCTTCACCGACAAGATCCATGTAGCTGAAGTGGACGAGATCCTCTCCTCCCTCTTCTTTGAGCGGGTGTGGATCCCGGAATATGTCCACGGTGTACCGGGACAGACCTTTGAACACCTGCGCGGTGCCGTGGAGGAAGCCGATCGTGAGCTGGAGGCAACCGATGCCCTGATCCGGGAAACCATCGATCAGAACTACGATATGTGCAGCATCCTCTATGCCACCCTGCAGTATCTGAGTCGCTCCTTCGAGCTGCGTCGGCATGTGAGCATCCACGATTCCAGCTTTATCCTGGTGGGCTTTGTCCCGGAGAAGGAAACTGCCGGTCTGGAAAAGAAGCTGCATGAGCTGGATCCCGACCTCACCGTAGAGATCTCCGCCCATGACAGTGACAAACGCTTCCAGGCACCCACCAAGCTCAAGAACAACTTCATCGTCAAGCCCTTTGAGATGTTTGTGGATATGTACGGCACCCCCGCCTACAACGAAACTGACCCCACCTCCTTCCTGGCCTGGACCTACATCCTGCTGTTCGGCATCATGTTCGGTGACCTGGGACAGGGACTGGTCATTGCCGGGCTGGGCCTCTTCCTGGACCGTGTCAAGAAGATGAACTTCGGCAAGATCCTGGAGCGCATCGGCCTCTCGGCAGCAGTCTTTGGTCTGGTGTACGGCTCGGTGTTTGGTCTGGAACACCTGCTTGATCCCTTCTACATCAATGTACTGGGACTGCCCGGCAAACCGGTGGAGGTCATGGACGGCGAAACCATCAACACCCTGCTGCTGGCAGCCATTGCCCTGGGTGTGGGGCTGATCGTCATGGCGATGATTATCAATGTGTTCACCGGACTGCGCAACCGCGACTGGGAAAAGGCGCTGTTCTCGAACAACGGCGTGGCCGGACTGGTCTTTTACGGTGCGGTGCTGGCCGGACTGGTTTCGATGCTCACCGGCGGCCCAAACCTCTTTACCCTGCCCTACATTCTGGGGCTGCTGGTTCTGCCGATCCTGGTGATCTTCCTCAAGGAGCCCCTGGGGCGGCTGGCCCACGGGGAACACTTTGAACTGGAGGGAGGCATCGGCTCCTTCATCATCGAGGGCTTCTTCGAGCTCTTCGATGTGGTGCTGAGCTTTGTCACCAACACCCTCTCCTTCATGCGTGTGGGCGGCTTTATCATCAGCCATGCCGGTATGATGTCGGTCGTGCTCACCCTCACCGAGATGTTCACTGGCGCCGGCAGCATCGTCGTGCTGATCCTTGGCAACATCTTCGTTATGGCGCTGGAGGGCTTCATCGTGGGCATCCAGTCGCTGCGTCTGGAGTTCTACGAACTGTTCAGCCGCTACTTTGACGGTCAGGGCGTTCCCTATGCCCCCGTCTCGATGGACGCTCAGGCAATCGGGGAATAACCCCTGCCCTGAACATAGATACAAGCTTTTTGAGTTAACTATTTGGAGGAATTACTTATGTCTATTCTCACACTGATCGTTCCCGCTATCGCTGTTCTTCTCATCGCTGCTCCCCTGGTAAGCGTTGCCCAGGGCAAGGTGACCGGCAAGTCTGCCATCCGCAACCGTTTCGCCCTGCACTTCGGTGCCTTTGCTCTGGTTTGCCTCTGCGCAGTAGCCGTTCCCGCTTCGGGCGTTGCCTTTGCTGAAACCGCTGGCACTGCCGTTGCCTCCATCGTCGGCACCAATGCCCAGGGCATGGGCTTCCTGGCTGCCGCACTGGTAACCGGCCTGGCTGCCATCGGCGCTGGCGTGGCCGTTGCCTCGGCTGCTCCCGCTGCCATCGGCGCTGTATCGGAGGACCCCAAGGCCTTCGGTAAGGCCATCATCTTCGTTGTACTGGGTGAAGGTATCGCCATCTACGGTCTGCTGATCTCCATCCTGATCATCAACAAGCTTTAATCCCCTATCCTGAAAAGCAGGTGCAGAGATGAAATTCTTTGTTCTGAGCGATAAGCCCGATGTGTACCTCGGCATGCGCCTGGCCGGTATGGACGGCGCTGTGGTAGAGGACCGCAACGAGGCTTTGGACAGGATCCGGGAGATCGTCGCCGCAAAGGAGGTCGGGATCCTGCTCATCACCGGTGAACTGATGGACCGGTGTGAACCGGAACTCACTGCCATCCGGCAGGAAAACCGGATCCCGGTTATGACACGGATCTCCGACCGCAGCGGCGAAAGTGCCACCAAGGGACTGGAACGGTATGTTCACGAGTCCCTGGGCATCAACTTGTGAGGTGAAATCTATGGCAGAAGACAAGAAGCTGCAGAAAAAGCTGGCAAAGTTCGAAGAGGAGATCATGAACCTGGCCCGAACCGAGTGCAGCACCATTGAAGCAGAGACCCAGAGCAATCTGGAGAGCCAGCGGGCCAGCCTGAAGGCTGCTGCCGACGCCGAAGCCGCCAAGTACTTTGAGGCCGAGCTTCGGGAGATCGACGGGCAGTTCCGGGCCGCTGCCTTCAGCGAAAAGGACCGCCTGAGAAAAGAACTGTTTTCCATCCGTGAGAAATATATGTCCAATGTATTCGACCTGGCTGCCGATCGCCTGCGTGAATTTGCAGCAGGCAGCGAGTATGCCGACTTTCTCTGTGCCAAGGCCAGAGAAGCCGCTATGCAGGCTAACTTTGCCGGCGGCACCCTCTATCTGCGCCAGGAGGATCTCTCCTATGCCGATGCGCTGACCGCAATCCTGACCGGCTGCACCGCTGTTGCCTCGCCCGAGATCCATCTGGGCGGCCTGATCGTGGTGAGCGCCGATGGTCGTGCCCGGCTGGATCTGAGCCTGGACATTGCACTGGACGAACAGAAGCAGTGGTTCTTCAACAATTCCAAGCTGGACATCACACTGTAACTCTTTTTACTTCCGGAGGTGAAATCGTTTGAGCATCAATCTGATCAATTCCATCAACGGACCGGTTGTGACCATCAAGGGCCCCACCGATCTGACGATGCAGGAGATGGTCTATGTGGGCTCCAAGAAGCTGATCGGTGAGGTTATCTCCATCAGCTCGGAGCGCACTACCATCCAGGTATATGAAACCACCACCGGCCTGCGGGTCGGTGAGGAGATCATCGGTACCGGTGCCCCCCTGTCCGCAACCCTGGGGCCTGGTATCATCTCCAACATTTTCGACGGCATCGAGCGCCCCCTGCAGGACATCGAAAAGACCGACGGCGCCTTCATTGGCACCGGCAGCAGCATCCCCTCCCTCGATACAGAGCGCAAGTGGGATGTGACCATCAAGGTATCGGTGGGCGATGAACTGAAGGGCGGCGACATCTATGCCACCTGCCCCGAAACCCCGCTCATCGAGCACCGCTGCATGGTTCCCCCCAACCTGAGCGGCCGTGTTTCGGCAGTGATGACCAACGGCCAGTACACCGTCAACGACTGCGTGGTAAAACTGGTGGACCAGAAGGGCGTGGAGCATGAACTCACCCTCTGCCAGAAGTGGCCCATCCGGGTGGAGCGTCCCATCCGGGAGCGGATGTCCATCTCCCGGCCGCTGATCACCGGCCAGCGCGTGATCGACACCATGTTCCCCATCGCCAAGGGCGGCACCGCTGCCATTCCCGGCGGTTTCGGCACCGGCAAAACCATGACCCAGCATCAGCTGGCCAAGTGGTGTGATGCCGATATCATCGTCTATGTGGGCTGCGGCGAACGCGGCAACGAGATGACCCAGGTGCTGAAGGAGTTCTCCGAGCTGATCGACCCCAAGAGCGGCCAGAAGCTCACCGCCCGCACCGTACTCATCGCCAATACCTCCAATATGCCCGTAGCTGCCCGTGAGGCCTCCATCTACACCGGAATCACCCTGGCAGAGTACTACCGCGACATGGGCTACCATGTCGCCATCATGGCCGACTCCACCTCCCGCTGGGCCGAGGCTCTCCGGGAGATCTCCGGCCGTCTGGAGGAAATGCCCGCCGAGGAGGGCTTCCCGGCCTATCTGCCCTCCCGTATTTCCCAGTTCTATGAGCGGGCTGGCTACACTGTATCACTGAACGGCGCCGAGGGCTCTGTCACCATCATCGGTGCAGTATCCCCCCAGGGCTCCGACTTCTCCGAGCCGGTCACCCAGAACACCAAGCGGTTTGTACGCTGCTTCTGGGCACTGGATAAGAGCCTGGCCTATTCCCGTCACTACCCTGCCATCAACTGGAACACCAGTTACAGCGAGAATGTGGACACCCTCAACCGCTGGTACAGTGCCAATGTGGGCCGGGAATTCATGGCAGACCGTCAGCGCATTGCCACCCTGCTCCATGAGGAAAACGACCTGATGGAGATCGTCAAGCTCATCGGTTCGGATGTGCTGCCCGATGACCAGAAGCTGGTTATCGAGACCGCCAAAGTGATCCGTGTGGGCTTCCTGCAGCAGAACGCCTACCATGCCGATGACACCTATGTACCGCTGGAAAAGCAGCTGGGCATGATGAAGGTGATCCTGTATCTCTACGACCAGTGTGCCGCCATGATTCGGAAGGGCCATGCCATTTCGACCATTCTGGCCACCGGCATCTTCGGCGAAGTGGTCAAGATCAAGTACGATGTACCCAACAGCAAGCTGGAACTGCTGGACGATTACTACACCCGGATCGACCAGGCCCTGGCTTCGGTTATATAACAAGGGAGGAGCGAGAACAGTATGAGTCTGAAAATTGTGGGACTTAGCGAAATCAACGGCCCCCTTGTGGCACTGGACGGCATCCACGGCGCCGGTTACGAGGAAATGGTGGAATTGGAACTCCAGGATGGCACCACCCGCACCGGCCGTATCGTACAAATGGAGGGCGACCGCTGCATCATTCAGGTGTTTGAAGGCACCCGCGGCCTCTCCCTGCAGAACACCACCACCACCATTCTGGGGCACCCGGTGGAGATGAACCTTTCCAAGGAGCTGCTGGGCCGTGTCCTGAGCGGTTCCGGCCAGCCCATCGACGGACTGGGCGAAATCTACTGGGAAAAGAAGGAGGATATCAACGGCAAACCGCTGAATCCGGTTTCCCGTACCTATCCCCGCAACTACATCAACACCGGCATTTCGGCCATCGACTGCCTGATGACCCTGATCCGCGGCCAGAAGCTGCCCATCTTCTCCGGTTCAGGTATGCAGCACAACAAGCTGGCTGCCCAGATCGTCAAGCAGGCCAACATCGCCGCCGAAGAGGGCCAGGAGTTCGGCATCGTCTTTGCCGCCATGGGTGTCACCAACGATGTGGCTGACTACTTCCGCCGCAGCTTTGAGGAGACCGGCGTAATGGACCGCGTGGTTATGTTCCTGAACCTCTCCAACGACCCCATCATTGAGCGTATCCTCACCCCCAAGTGTGCCCTGACCACTGCCGAATACCTGGCATTTGAGAAGGATATGCACATTCTGGTGATCATGACCGACATCACCTCCTACTGCGAAGCACTCCGGGAATTCTCCTCCTCCAAGGGAGAGATCCCCGGCCGTAAGGGCTATCCGGGATACCTGTATTC
>CAKWRB010000079.1:586-6126 GCA_934845495.1 uncultured bacterium | reverse complement strand
CTGGCGGTTTCAGCCTTCTGCAATGCAGGATTTGATGTGCTGGGCCGAGAGAGCGAGTACATCTCCCTTTGCAATTACAATGGTGTACCCATCGTTATGTACACCATTATGGCACTGATCATTGTGGGCGGTCTGGGCTTTGTGGTATGGAAGGACATTGCTTCGTACAGCAGCACCAAAAAGCTCACCCTGCAGTCCCGGGTGGTGCTGGTGATGACAGCCCTGATGATCGTGCTGGGTGCTGTTTTCTTCTGGGCTTATGAATGGGATAATACCATGACAGGGCTGACCTTTGGTGAGAAGATCACCGCCGGACTGTTCCAGTCGGTAACCTGCCGGACAGCCGGTTTCAACTCCATCGATCAGGCGACTCTCAATCCCATCAGCAAGGGGATCTCGTCCATGCTGATGTTCATCGGTGCGGCGCCGGGTTCCACTGGCGGCGGTGTAAAGATCACCACCTTCTCGGTGCTGATCATGACGGTGGCCTCGGTCCTGCGGGGCCGGGACGAGGTCGTGATCTGGAGCCGGCGGGTGGATAAGAGCGTTGTCTACAAGGCGATCACCATTGTGGCCTGCGCCGGTATGCTGGTGATGACTGCCAGCTTTATCCTCTCCTTCCTGCTTCCGCAGTGCGACTTCCTGGATATTATCTTTGAGTGTACTTCCGCCTTTGCAACGGTCGGCCTCTCCTCGGGTGTGACCGGGCAGGCTGACACCCTCAGCAAGCTGATCCTGACGCTTCTGATGTATCTGGGCCGGGTGGGCCCTGTCTCCTTTGCCCTTTCCCTGGTGGCAGGGGCGGGCAGCCGCAAGGAGATCATGCCGGAGGGCAAGATCGTGGTGGGCTGATGCCGCTCAAACTTCCAATCCTGTTATAAAAAGAACTGCCTGGTCCTGGGAACCGGGCAGTTCTTTTTTGTGCAGTGCTATGGCTTTACGATATAGGCCATATCACTGACAATGCCTTCCACATTCTTCATGGCGCGGTTGGCGGCTTTCTTCATCTTGCGGCGCTGACGGGCTGTGGTCATGTTGGCTGCGGCATATACGGCAGTGCCGGCAGCCAGCCCCACAGCCAATCCGGTCATGACGCCGGTGGCGGGACGGTTCATGCAATTCACCTCGTTTTCTGTGCCGCGGCAGAGGACGGCACAGAGATAGCTTATCCGCTTTTTCCCGAAAGTTGCATGGCTGAAATATCGGACATCAGGAAAGTTTCCACACATTTTCCGAAAATTTCTTTCTACATATTGCACTTATTCAGTGATTATAGTATACTTGCATTTAGTCAATATTACCTTGAAATTCCTGCATCTCAATAAAAGCGGTTTTATATATGTAATTATTCATAAATTATAAGCGTTTTTTATTTTATTATTTTATGAATAAAGCATAAAATTGTTTGACGAGTTACTTGATACAAGAAACTTTGTCACAGGGAAAAAATCCGCCTATAATGGGAGTACAGAGTGAACGGAGGAAAAAGTATGAACAGACCCTTGCGCGTTGCAGCCATTCAGGATATGTCCGGGTTTGGCCGCTGTTCTCTGACCGTGATTTTGCCGGTGCTTTCGGTGATGGGAGTACAGGTCAGCCCGATCCCAACGGCAATTTTGTCCACTCACACAGGCGGATTTGGAGAGGTGGTAATGCGGGATCTCACCGATTACCTTGCCCCCTGCCTGGAGCATTACAAGAGCCAGGGGATTGAGTATGAGTGTGTGTACAGCGGGTTCCTTGCCTCGGAAAATCAGGTGGATCACTGCCTGGAATTTTTCCACAGCTATCCCGATGCATTCAAAGTAGTCGATCCTGTCATGGGCGACCATGGCAAGCCCTACAAAACCTACACCCGGGCCATGCAGAAGCGGATGGCAGAGCTGGTGCGTGTGGCGGATCTGATCACGCCCAATGTCACCGAAGCGTGCATCCTGCTCGGGGAGGAGTACAATCACAACCCCATCACCCGGCAGCAGGCCAAAAGCATGCTGGTGCGGCTGTCCGAGATGGGACCGCGGTATGTGGTGATCACCGGAATGCAGCTTGCTTCCGGCACCATGACCAATGTGGGGTATGACCGGGAGCGCAATGCCTTCTGGATGGTCCCCTGTGAGTATGTGCCGGTGAGCTACCCTGGAACCGGGGATATCTACGCCAGCGTACTCATTGGTGGATTCCTTTCGGGGGATAGCCTTCCCATTGCCATGGACCGTGCAACCCGGTTTACCGAGCTTGCGATCCAGACCACTTTCAGCTACGGCACCGAGACCCGGTGCGGCGTTCAGCTGGAGCGTGTGCTGGGCTGGCTCACACAGCAGACTGTACTCAAAGGATATCAGATCCTCTGAAAATAATTGTTTGAAGGTGTGGTAATTATGGCAGCAAAGAAATCGAAGTTCAGCGTTTATACCCTGTCCGCCATCGGCGTTATGACAGCGGTCTCCTTTATCAGCAACTTTATCTCCATCCCCATCGGCACCCTGACCCGGATCCACATGGGCAATGTGTTCTGCTCGTTGTCCGGCATCCTGCTGGGGCCATTCTACGGCGGTCTGGCCGGCGGCCTTGGTGCATTCTTCTATGATTTCACCAACCCGCTCTATGTGGCAGAGGCGCCCATCACGCTGTTCAACAAGTTCTTCATCGGTTTCCTTGCCGGCCTGATCTCCCACCGGGGCGGTCATTATGGCGAGAAGGCTTCGCTGAACTTTGCCGGCGCGCTGGCTGGTAACCTGGCCTACACAGCACTGTTCTACCTGAAGAACTTCATCAGCGAGTACTTCCTGCTCCATCTGGAGATGAACACCATTATGGCCAACCTGATGGTTCGCCTGACCACATCGGCTCTGCAGATCCCGCTGACCCTGATCGTCACCATGCTTTTGGCCCCCATCTTCCTCAAGGCGATCCAGAAGGCAGGAATCCACAGAAAACTGTTCCCCGAACATGTAGGAGGCAATTCTGCTGCATAGGTCCGAACAGAGTGAATGAAACCGAGGCGTTGGAACAATGACAGAAGAAGAGAAAATCTTTGCGGGAAAGATGTTCGATCCCCGCAGCGAAGAGCTGCGCCAGATCAAGCACAAGGCCCACGAGGCCTGCCGCCGGTACAATACCCTGGACGAATATGATCCGGAACGCCAGCAGCTGATCCGCAGCTTCATCGGCGGCATCGGAAAAACCTTCTACTTCCAGGGGCCGATCCAGATCAACTACGGCAGCCATACCTTTATCGGCGAAAACTTCTTCGCCAACTTCGGGCTCACCATCATGGACGATGCCCGGGTGTACATCGGCAACAATGTCTGCTTCGGGCCCAATGTATCGCTGATGGCCACCACTCATCCGCTCATTGCACAGGAGCGCATGGGCATGGATGCCGAAGGGCGGACCACCATGGCAGAGTATGCGGACGAGATCCACATCGGCAACAATGTCTGGATCGCCTGCAATGCCGTGGTGCTGGGCGGCGTACACATTGGCAACAATGTGGTCATCGGAGCCGGCAGCGTGGTCACCAAGGATATTCCCGATGGGTACCTGGCCTACGGCAATCCCTGCAAGCCGGTGCGTCCCATCACCGAGGCCGACTCCAAAAAGGATCTGATCCTCCCGGAGGACCTCAAGCACTTTGAGTATAACCTCATGTAACCCATACCCAACCCATCTATCAAAAAGGAGCCTGCATAAACTGCAGGCTCCTTTTTGTATCACTTGTAGCTTATTGGTAGCGGACCACCGCCGCCGAAAGGGTATCCAGGAAGGCTTCCTCCCCGACGGTGTTGAGCTTCAGAAACATGGCCTGGCTGCCGCCGGAGGTGATGGCAGAGAAGCGGATGCCCTGTGCAGTCTCCAGCAGAAGAACGCAAAGGCTTACCCGGTTGCCGCCCAGGGCGCTGTACCGCTCGTATACCCGCAGCACACACCGGCCCATGCTGCTCTGAAAGCGGCTCTCCTCCTCCAGCGAGGCGGTAAAGCTGCCGTCCAGTACGGCGGAGTCGATGGCTCTGAGGATTTCGGAAAAGTTTCCATGCAGTGTGGTTTCCAGTTTGGCCAAGAGGATTCCTCCTTTTTTGTACGAAAAAAGCGGGGAAGATGCTCCCCGCCTTTTCAAGGATCAGTAGTCGAAGTGCTCCTCCACCAGTCGACAGGCCTGCATGACCGCAGCTGTGCTGAGCACAACCACCGCCGATACCGAAACCACCGCGAGCAGCAGGAGCTTGGATTTATTGTGAGTGAGCCAGCTTTTCATGTCAGAGTCCTCCTTGATTGTGGAATTGAGCAGGGTCTGGCAGGGCCAGCCCTTTTGATACCTCTATTGTAGCACAGTAATGCGAAAAAACTCAACTGCATTTTGTAAATAAATGTTCCGATGCCTCCACTGCCAACACACAGCCCTTGGCAAACTGCTGCAGCCGCAGCAAGGCGCGATTGAGCCGGCGGTTGGCAGTGGAGCGATCGATCCCCAGCAGCCGGGAGGCCTCGGCCGCCGGCAGGCCGCGGCGGTAGCGCAGTTCGATGATCTGCCGTTCGTCCGAGGTGAGCTGGGTCTCGATCCCGGCTTCGATGATCCGCCGGTAAAAGGAGAGGCTCTCCCGGTTGTCGCCGGGATCCCCAAGATGATACAGGCCGGTCAGGCAGCGGTCCATATCCGCGTAGAGCAGGCTGCGGCGGTTGTAGGTGGGATAGGGTTGATGCAAGGCAGCTCCTCCTTAAAAGCGGCGCAGCAGGTAGATCCCCACTGCACGGGTTTCGTAGTATTCCTGCCGGAGCAGGTCAATGCGGCGCAGCGCATGGATATATTCTTTTCCATGCAGTTGGTCCAGGCTGGAACGGAGCTGCCGGATGCGCTGATCCAACAGCTCCGCCGATCGAAGGTATTCTTCGGCAAGCAGGTGCATACAGGTCCCTCCTCAAAAAAGAACGAATGTTCGTTATTGTGAACTGAAAAAAGCGGAGCATTCTCCGCTGATTGTTTCCTTCGGGCGCCAGCCAGCCTGAGTGGTGTGCTGCCGATACCCTACAAGTTCTATTGTACTGAGAGATTTCGATTTTGTCAATAGATTATAATCTAATATTCAATATTCCTCGGCGGTGGAATTGGGTCAGATGTGAAAAAATCGTGGAAAACGTGGTCAGTCTGTGCTACAATGGCTGGTAGAAATCCATGTAGCAGGAGGTGCCTCGGATGGGGACTGAACGACGCCGGAAAAAGAAAAAACGACTGAACTGGCCGGCGGTGCTGGCGCTGGTACTGCTGGTGAGCGGCACGGGTCTGCTGGTGGCCTGTAAACTGGAACCGGGCCTGCTGGAAGTGTTCCAGCCGATGGGAGAGGAGAGTTCTTCCGAATCGCCTTCCGGGGAGGGTTCGCCGGCACCGGCTGGGGAGGAGACCCCGAAAAACCATCTCCCGACGATCCGGCTGGAGGCAGAGACCGTCTGGGTGAAGGCAGGTGCCGATTTTGATCCCACAGCAAACCTGACTGTCTCGGATGCGGAGGACGGCGCACTGAGCTATATGCAGGGTTCCATCACCC
>CAKWRB010000079.1:0-576 GCA_934845495.1 uncultured bacterium | reverse complement strand
CCGTGGACCTTGCCCGGCCGGGGGCTTATGTGGTGACCATTTCGGCCAAGGACCTGGCCGGTGCCATGTCCGAGACCGGGTATTCGGTGCGGGTGCTGGCAGAGGGAGAGCAGCCTGGCAGTGCCGATGCCACCTATGTGGACGGGATCCTGGTGGTGAGCCGGAAATATCCCCTGCCCCGGAACCAGGGCGGTGCCAATTCCCAGGCCAATGCTGCTCTGCAGCGGCTTCAGGCGGCAGCTGCTGCAGAAGGGCACGACCTGCCCCTGCTCTCGGGATATCGCTCCTTTGACGAACAGGTGGTGCTCTTCAACCGCTATGTGCGCAAGGACGGCTTGGAGCTGGCGATCCGCTATTCTGCTCCGCCCGGACAGTCGGAGCATCAGTCCGGGCTCTGCTTTGATGTGGCAAGCCTGTACCGCACCTTTGCCACCACCGAAGCCGGCATCTGGCTCAACCAGCACTGCGCCGAGTACGGCTTCATCATCCGCTACCCCGAAAACTGCGAGGACATCACCGGCTATATGTACGAACCCTGGCACATCCGGTATGTGGGGGAGGAGACAGCCCAGGCCG
>CAKWRB010000078.1:5879-6395 GCA_934845495.1 uncultured bacterium | reverse complement strand
AATCAATAGCCTCTCGACATTTTTTGTAAAATCGTGCAAGAATTTCACCGAACCCCTGCATAAATGTTCGGTTTCTGTTCCGATTGCCGTCCGGATGTGGTATACTATCCTTCAAAGAATGGCAGTCTGCCTGTCCAACAGGGCATCAGACCGCCGGTTGTCCCGGTATAGGAAACAGATTGATTAAGGAGGATTTTGTATGCGTACACTGGACGAACTTCGGGTGGAGATCGACCGGATCGATCAGCAGATGGTACAGCTCTTTGAAGAGCGGATGCAGGTGGTGGCCGAGGTGATGGCGGTCAAAAAGGCCGCCGGAATCCCCATCCTGGACTCCTCCCGCGAGGAGGCCGTTGTGGCGAAGAACACCGCCCGGCTCGCCGACCCGGAACTGGCAGGCTATTACGAGCGGCTGATCCGGCAGATGATGGCCCTCTCCCGGGAATACCAGGCCAGTTTGATGGAGCGGTGATCCTGCAGTCGGCTCGCTTCCGGCTTCATAAGACGGAAAAATTT
>CAKWRB010000078.1:0-5865 GCA_934845495.1 uncultured bacterium | reverse complement strand
CCCCTCCGTGATGCCGGATGCAGAATGCAGGATTTCTGCATTGCCGCACCCGAACTCCCTGCACCACATCAGGGACACAAAAAGGGACCCGAATTTTCGGGTCCCTTTTCATTGCCCCGAGAGGGGTTCGGGGCATCGGACAAAATCATGCCTTGTGTACAAACAGGCCGTCCCCACCGTAGAAGATTTCCTGGGCTGCATCCAGATGCTCCTTGCTCCAGATGGCCGGTGTGCCGCCCGAATGCAGGAAGATGGCATTCTCCCCCTCGGGGATCTTGCCGCTGCGCACCAGATCCACAAAGCCGTGGAAAATCTTGCCGGTGTAGCAGGGGTCGGTGAACAGGCCCTCGGTGCGGGCCAGCAGCGCCATATACTCCTGGGTGACAGGATCGGGAATGTTATAGCCCACGCCATAGTAGGGACTCTCCGGGGCGCCGGTTTCGATATGGACATCATCCGGAGTGACATGGATCCCCAGCTCGTATTCCTCCGACAGCTTGTCGATAAACTCACAGATCAGTTCCGGGCTGCGGAAAGAGGGGCTCACCGGAATACCGATGATCTCAAAGGGGGCTTTGAAATACTTGGCACCTGCCAGCAGGCCGCCAAAGGTGCCCATCGAGCCGAAACCGCACACCAGGTACTTGGCCTCGATGCCCTGTTCTTCCATCTGCCGCATGATTTCGGGGATGGCATTGATATAGCCGGCTGCACCGACCACGCTGCTTCCGCCCACCGGGACATTGTAGGGGTGAATCCCCTGTTTTTCGTATTCTGCTACGATTTTTTCGGTCTCCTGTGCCAGGAAGGCAGAGGTTTTCTCACTCTTTTCCGGTTCTGGAAGATCCGCATAGGCCGTGGTGTCGATAAAGTGTACATCGGCGCCCATCATCCGGTCCAGAATCAGGTTGCCCGAACAGTAATCCGGCTTCGGGCCGGTCAGCACCAGGATCGGCTTCATGTTGTAGCGCACTGCCGCAGCCACAGTCATCCGGCCATGGTTGGTCTGAACACCGCCAAAGGTCATCAGTGCATTATAGCCGTGATCCAGGGCATCCTTTACAAGGTAGTCCAGCTTCCTGGCCTTGTTTCCGCCCATGGCCAGGCCGGTCATGTCGTCCCGCTTGACATAGAGCTTGCCCTTTCCCAGTTCCCGGGTCAGGTTGGGCATGAACTCCAGCGGTGTGTTCAGATACCCTACATGAGTGCGTTCGATGTCGGTCAATTTCATAGCTGTCACATTCCTTTCATCATTCGTTCCATCCATCCGGACGGGTGTAAGACTTCTAAAAGGAGTTTTGCGGCGGGGCGGGACCTCTCCGGCCCACTTTCCGATTCATTTTGATTGTAGCACAAAAAATATATACATTCCATTGGCTTTTCAGAGGATTTATCGAATGTTTTTTGGCGGATTTCCATAAGATTCTTTCAGTCCAGCGGCCAATCTAACCAGGCAAAATGCAACCCGGCTCTGACAAAAAGCAACCGATTTTTGTCACTTTCTGCATTTCCCATCCAAATTCACTGGATTTAACATTGTAATGCCTTTCATTTGATGATATTATGTAGTTAAAACTATAATACGTTAAGTGAGGATTGAGTTATGGATCGCATTAAGCTTATGATCGACTCTGGTTCTGATATTCCCCGCGAAGTGGCTGAGGCCCTGAATGCCGAGGTTGTTCCGCTCTATCGCATCATCGATGGTGTGCCGGTTCTGGACTACCATGATTTTGACATCCAGGAGTACAGCAATTATCTGAAAACCTGCAAGGAGATCCCCTCCTCTTCCCAGCCCAGCCCTGAGGACTTCCTCACCCGGTATGAGCGCTTTGCGGACGAGGGGTATAACCACATCATCTGCATCACCATGTCGGTGCATGGTTCCGGCACTTACAATAGCGCCGTGCTTGCCAGTGAAATGTTCCGGGAACACCACCCCGAATCTGCCTTGCAGATCCATGTGGTGGACTCCTGGAGCTGCTCGCTCAACATGGTGATGGAGCTGCGCCTGGCCAACCGGCTGATCGAGGCCGGCGCCGGGATCCGCACCATTCTGGACGAACTGTACTCGGTCCGGGAGAAGGTGCGCACCTATTACCTGATCGACAATCTGGAGTTCCTCATCAAGGGCGGTCGTGTTTCCCCGCTCAAGGGCGGCATCGCTTCCAAGCTGCGCATCAAGCCCATTGTAGCCATCAAGAACGGTGAGGGCTCCATCCCCGCCAATGCCATGGGCTACCAGAATGGTCTGGTCAAGCTGGCCCACTACTTCTGGGAGGACTGCACCCCGGATTCCGAGCTGTATGTCAGCCATGCCGGCTGCCCGGAAAAGGCTATGGCCATCGTGGAAAAGGTCCGGGAGCGCTACCACGACCTCAAGTACTACATCTACCCTATGCTGGGAACCATGTCCACACAGTCGGGCCCGGATTCCATCGGCATTTTCTACACCAAGAACAAATAGGAGCCTTGCAAATCCATGTCTATTCTTAAAAAAACCTTTGCTGTTCTGACCAGCTGCGCTATGATGCTCTCGCTGGCAGCCTGTTCCGCGGAGCCGAAGGAGTCGCTGGTGGAAAAACCAGAGGATCTTTCCGACCGCGCCATCGTTGTGGACTATCTGGGACTGGCCGCTGAGCTGCCCGATGCCATCTATGACCAGTTGGGAAAGCAGGTCTTTCCCACCACCGGCAGCCCGGCTGCCCCGGAGGGTGTGACCGTGAACGGCCAGATCCTCTTCCTCTACCAGAGCGGCGCTGTTTACAACCGTGTTCTGGAACTGCAGAGCACCGGCGAAGCCATGAGCGAAGCCGAGTTCCTGGCTCTCTCTGAGCAGGCGGGCAACCTGTGTGCCATCACCAGCATCCAGGCCGATACCCTGGGCGAGAATGCCCTGGCCGACTGCACCGGATTTGAAAACAACGAGCTGATTGGAGAGCTGGGCGGAAACAACTTCTACCTGAGCAGCGACAACCTTTCGCCGGAAGAGCTCAGTGACGAGGACCGGGCCACCCTGCAGGCCATGAAGGATGCCCTGCCCCAGCTGGCCGAAAACCTGGTGCTGTACACCCCCATCGATACCATCGCCAAGGGGGTCACAGAAGGGGCTGTGGTCACCGGTTTCTCCACCACCGACCTGGACGGCAACACCGTAGACAGCTCTGTGTTTGGAAAGTCCAAGCTGACTGTCCTCAATGTGTGGGCCACCTACTGCACCCCCTGTGTCGACGAGATGCCGGCTCTGGAAACCCTCTCTCAAAACTACAAGGACAAGGGCGTTCAGGTGCTGGGCCTGGTGGCAGATGTCTTTGACGACGAAGCGAAGAAAGCCGAAGCCAAGGAGATCCTGACTGCAACCGGCACCACCTACCCCAATCTGCTGCCCGACTCGGTGCTGGACAACAGCCTGCTCTATGACATCACAGGCACCCCCACCACCCTGTTCCTGGACAGCGAAGGAAAAATTTTGAAGGTCGTTGAAGGCAGCCGCGACCTGCAGGCGCTCACCGACCTGGTGGATGAGCTTCTGGCCGATCTGAAATAACAAACAAAAAGCGGAGGAGCGACCCTCCGCTTTTTTGCTGTCTTTCAGCCAGCCTGTCATACAGCTTCCCAGAAATCCGATGGGGATTTCCGGGACAAAACCTGAGCGGAACATTGCAGATACTGCTTGCAGTTCGTCTTTTTCTGTTATATAATTCTGTCAGCTGCTATTTCCAATTACAAAGGAGACTTTCGTGTCTATGAATATCCTCGTCACGCTGGATGAAAACTATCTTGAACCCCTGCGGACCATGCTCTGGTCCCTGCATCAGGCCGAGCCGGAGACCCCGTTCACCGTCTGGCTGATCCACTCGCATATGCGCCCGGAGGCCCTCGAATCGGTTCGACAGTACTGCGGCCGCTTCGGGTGGGGATTCTGTCCCTGTGAAGCCGGTGAAGAACTCTTTGCAGACGCTCCCGTGTTCCGGCATTACACCAAGGCCATGTACTACCGCCTGCTCGCCAGCCGAATCCTGCCCGAATCGGTGGAAAAGGTGCTCTATCTGGATCCGGATATCCTGATCCTCAATCCCATTTCCCAGCTGCTGGACCTGCCCCTGGAGGGAAATCTGTTTGCAGCAGCAAACCACACCGGCCTGGGCCAGCAGATCTCCGCCCCTGTCAATCGGGTGCGGCTGCACAGCAATGATTCCTCCACCTACTTTAACTCCGGTGTCCTGGTGATGGATCTGGAGGCACAGCGCCGGGAGCTGGACCCCGCCGCAATCTTCGCCTGGACACGGGAACATGCCAACGAGCTGATCCTGCCGGACCAGGATATCCTCAATGCCCTGTACGGCTCCCGGATCCTGCCCCTGGACGATACGGTCTACAACTACGACCCGCGGGACTACGATACCTACCTCCTGCTCAGCGGCGGTGAAAAGACTATGACCTGGATCATGGAGCACACAGCAGTTCTGCACTTCTGCGGGCGCTTCAAGCCCTGGAAGCCCAACGCGCGTGGGCGCTTCGTCTCCCTCTACAAGTACTTTGCAGTTCAGGCAGCCCGACTGTCCGACGAAAACTGAATATAAGCAAAAAAACAGCACCGGAACAATCCGGTGCTGTTTTTATTTCAGATGATCGATCAGAGATCAAAGCTCTTCCTTGACATCGTCGCCGTTGATCATATTGCCATCTGTAACAGGAACTTCAGGCTGCTCAGCGGCCGGCTTCTTTGCTACCAGATCAACCTTGATTGCGCCCTTCTTGTACAGAACATAAGCACAGGCAATGGTCAGCGGGATGGCAACGAGCATTGCGTAGCCTTCCTTACCAGCGATGGGGGTAACAAAGAAGTTCACCAGAACAACTACGATCAGGGGCAGAACAACTGCCTTCAGTTTGCCATGGATGATGTACTCGCCGGAACGCTTACCGGTCATCATGCCGAAGAACATGCTGCCGAACAGAGCCGGGAGCATATAGGCAGTAGCGGTCTTTACAACCGGCTGCTGCAGAATGGGCTGCAGCGGAACCAGCAGCAGCACGCCCAGTGCCACAATGACCATGGTGAGCATCGAGGAAGCTGCAATGGCAACGGTGGAGATGGCATCGCCCTCTTCCGAACCCTGGGCTACATCGGCCAGCTCCATAGCAGAAACGGCGCAGGGCAGCTTGAGGTTGATTACATTACCGGTGATGAATGCGATGTAGCAAGCCGAACCCAGGATGGGGGTGTAGCTGAATACTTCCGAAACAGCGGTGGGAATAAAGATTGCCAGCAGGCCGGAAGCGATGGAGAATACCTCTCCCAGAGAAGGCCAAGCATCATATACCGTACAAATCAGTGCGGGAATACCCAGCATGATTGCCATAGCCATGATCGAACCAACGCGGCCGACCAGGTGGATCTTATCCGAATAGTTCTTATTATTCATTATACACTTACCCCCTTACGCAAGCAGATTGCTGAAGAATACCGAAGCAATCATTGCCAGTACCAAAGAATCCGCCAGTACGAAGTTGGAAAGCCAGGTCCAGCCAGTCTTCTTGATGATCACGCCATGCAGGAAGGTAACCAGAGCCGATACAGCCATAGTCAGCAGGTAAACCGGACCCTTGAAGATCTGTACAGGCAGGAACACTACCATCATAGCCAGAGTGAAGCAGCCGGTAGCCAGGGCACCCCAGGCACCGTTCTTCTCACGGAAGCTGGCCATGCTGGTCTGGATCTTCTTACCAAAGATGGTGCAGGTGATGATACCGAACATAATGCTGATACTCATTACGAACATGATCGCGCCCACCTTGGAGGGGTCGTTGGCAGCAGCCAGAGCGCCGATGGACTCATAACCGGCACCGGTTGCAACCATG
>CAKWRB010000077.1 GCA_934845495.1 uncultured bacterium | reverse complement strand
GCCACCACCCGTCCGGCCATCTGCAGCTGGAACAGGGTATCGGTGATCGCCGGGGCCAGGCTCACCACCTTTCTGGGGCGGTGATCCACCACGGTATCCGCCACATGCACCGGGTAGTCATTTGCGGTGATCTGCGACTCCTCCTGCTTGCAGGAGGTAAGGGTAAAGATGCAGGCGGCAGCCAGGGCCGCTGCAATCAGTCGGGTCAGTTTCATAGTGCTTCCTTTCATCGGGCCGGGGCAGTGCCCGGCAGCAGGGTCGATACCTCTATTTTATAATCCGCGGCGGGCGATGTCAATGAACTGCCCCCAGGAAGCTGTGCCGAAAATCGGCTCGATTTCCGCCTTTTTTCGGAATTTTACAAAACCGACACAGTTCCGGAAGAAATTGTCTGTGTGCGGCGGGGCCGATTGTGATAAAATAGGCTCCGGAATGAATGATTGGGGAGGGATACGATGTCCGGGACAAGGCGGCTGCGCTGGCTGCTCCCGCTGGGAGCGGTGCTGGCCTGCATGGGGGCGGTGTGGCTCTTTTCCGCCCAGAGCGGCGCCCTCTCCTCGGGGCTTTCCCGCAGGGCGCTGGGGTTGATCCAGGAGGAACTGCCCGGGGTCTATTCCCTGCTGGCCCGATGGGGCCGCCCGGAGTACCTGCTGCGCAAGCTGGCGCACTTTGGTGAGTATCTGCTGCTGGGACTGCTGCTCTATGCGCTGCTGCGGCGCCGGTTTTCCCCGGTGGCGGCGGCAGGGCTGGCACTGGTGCTGGCGGCGGCATTTGCCTGCACCGATGAGTGGCACCAGCTCTCAGTGCCCGGCCGAGACGGCAACCTCCGGGATGTGCTCATCGATTCGGCCGGCGCGGTGGCCGGAGTGGGGCTGGGCGGCCTGGGGACCGGGCTGCGCCGGCTCCTTTCCCGGCGGCTGGGAAAGAAACCGGCATAACAGAAAAAAGAGCCGTTCCCCGGTGCAGGGGGACAGGCTCTTTTTTTGCCGGGCGGGTTACAACGGGCGCTGCATCGCCACATGGAGGACCCCGGCCTCCAGAAAGGGGTCGGATACCGTCTCATAGCCGCAGGCGGTGTAGAAGCCCTGGGCCGAACATTTTGCATCCAGTGCCACTGCCGAGAACCCCTCCCGGCGGAACCGCTCCTCCACCTCCCGGAGGGTCTGGCGGCCGGCGCCCTGACCCCGGCAGTCCCGCTGGATGCAGAACCGCTGCAGACGCAGGGTGCCATCCGCCTGGGGCAGGCAGCGCACCGCGCCGATGTCCTGCCCGCCCCGGGTGATGAGAAAGTGCCGGCATTCGCCGTCCAGGCAGTCCCGGCTGTCCCGTTCCACCTCGGCGGGAACACCCAGTTCCCCGGTAAAGACAGCCTGCCGCACGGCAAGGCAGCGGTCGAACAGGGCGGGGGTATCCGCCTCCAGCAGGGTGATTGCAGTTTTCATGAGATCTCGCTCCTTTTTGCCCCCGGCAGGGGCGGTGATGCTCCTATCCTACCACACCCGGGGGCAGGGCGCAAGAAACCGCGGATTTTGCCGGAAAAATTCGCCGGAGGATTTGAAAGCGGCTGGGAGATATAGTATAATAAAATCGTGTATGCGCCGGAAAAACCGGCAGAGGTATGAGACTGGGGGAGAGTGTATTTTGAAGGAGATCTATCTGGACAACAGTGCCACCACACAGGTGGACGACCGGGTCATCGACTATATCACCAAGGTGATGCGGGAGCATTATGGCAACCCGTCGTCCCTCTATGATCTGGGGCTGCAGAGCCACCTGCTCATGGAGGAGGCCGCCAAGTCGGCGGCAGCGCTCATCGGCGGCAGGGGGGAGAATCTCTACTTCACCTCGGGCGGCACCGAGAGCAACAACTGGGCAGTGTTCGGCACCGCCCATGCCAAGCGCCGCCGGGGCAAGCGGATGGTCACCACCGCCTTCGAGCACTCCTCGGTGCTGGAGCCGATGAAGCGCCTGGGCGAGGAGGGCTTCGACCCGGTGTTTGTAAAGCCGGACGAGCATGGCATCATCACCGCGGAGAGCTTCCTCTCCCAGGTGACCCCGGATACCATCCTGGTGAGCTTTATGCTGGTCAACAACGAGGTGGGCACTTTGCTGCCCTATGAGGAGATCGCCGAGGAGGTGCGGCGCATTGCCCCCAATGCCACCATCCACTGCGATGCGGTGCAGGCCTATGGCAAGCTGCCCCTGAAGGTGGAAAAGCTGCCCATCGACCTGGTTTCCATGAGCGGCCACAAGATCCATGCCCCCAAGGGCATCGGCGCCCTCTATGTGAAGAAGGGCACCCGCATCGACCCGCTCATCTACGGCGGCGCCCAGCAGAACGGCCTGCGCCCCGGCACCGAGAGCCTGCCCCTGGCCTGCGGTATGGGCTATGCCGCAAAGCTCCGGGCCGAGAGCATCAAGCAGGACTGGGAGGCCGTTTCCCGGCTGCAGGCCTATGCCCGGAAAAAGCTCGGCTCCATGCCCGGCATCGTCCTCAATTCCCCGGAGAATGCCTTCCCCTATATCCTCAACTTCTCGGCGGAGGGCATCCGTTCCGAAACCATGCTCCACCATCTGGAGCAGTATGGCATCTACATCTCCAATGCCTCCGCCTGCGGCAAGGGGGCAGCCAGCCATGTGCTGGATTCCATGGGGCTTTCCCACCGCCGCATCGATTCGGCCATCCGGCTGAGCTTCAATGCCCACAACACCGAGGCGGACATCGATGCCTTCCTGGAAAAGCTCCAGCTGGGACTGGATACCCTGGCCCGTGCCCGCTCCTAAATCAAATTACAACGAGGTAACTGTACGATATGAAAGAGATTATCCTGCTCAAGGCGGGGGAGATCGCCCTCAAGGGCCTCAACCGCAGCACCTTTGAAGACCGTCTGGTCAAGAACTGCAAGTTCCGTCTCCGCGATGTAGGCAGCTTCAAGTTCACCCGGGCTCAGTCCACCATGTATGCCGAGCCCCTCTCGGAGGAGATCGACATGGACGATGCCGTGGAGACCCTGCAGCACATCTTCGGTTTCTCCAAGCTGAGCCGTGCCTGTGTGGTGGAAAAGGAGATGGACACCATCTGCGCCGCCGCCGAGGAATATCTGGGAAAAGAACTGCGGAAGATCCGCACCTTTAAGGTGGAGGCCAAGCGCTCGGACAAGAAGTTCCCCCTCAAGTCCCCGGAGATCGCTGCCGAGGTGGGCGGCTACCTGCTCTCCCGCTTCCCGAATCTGCGGGTGGATGTGCACAACCCCGACCTGGTGGTCTTTGTGGAGGTGCGCGATCAGGCTGCCTACATCCACGGCCCCCAGCTGGATGGCGCCGGCGGTATGCCGGTGGGCTCCAGCGGCAAGGCCATGCTGCTGGTATCCGGCGGCATCGACAGCCCGGTAGCGGGCTATATGATGGCCAAGCGCGGCCTGGAGATCGAGGCGATCCACTTTGCCGCACCGCCCTACACCAGCGAGTACGCCAAGCAGAAGGTCATCACCCTCTGCCGGGAGGTGTGTGAATACGCCGGACGCATCAAGCTGCATGTGGTGAACTTCACCCATGTGCAGGAGGAGATCCGGGATAAGTGCCCGGAGGAGTACTTTACCATCATCATGCGCCGGTATATGATGAAGATTGCCGAGCGTCTGGCCCAGGAAAACGGCTGCGGCGCCCTGATCACCGGAGAAAGCGTGGCCCAGGTGGCCAGCCAGACCCTGTATGCCCTGGGCTGCACCGATGTGGCCTGTGAGCTGCCGGTGCTGCGTCCGGTGATCGGCATGGACAAGAACGAGATCATTGCCATCTCCCGGAAGATCGGCACCTTTGAGACTTCGATCCTCCCCTACGAGGACTGCTGCACCGTCTTTACACCCCGTCACCCCCGCACCAAGCCCAAACTGCGGGACGTGCTGCGGGCAGAGCGGAACCTGGATGAGGAGGCCCTGCTGGCCGATGCCCTCTCCAAGGTGGAGACGATGTTTACTTACCCGGAACGATAAATCATGCAGGATATGAGACATGGAGGTGAACCGATGGAAGCAGTACTGCTTGGTCTGACCCCTGCGGTCCGTGTGGCCGACCGACAGAGCCCGCTGGCCGGCGCACTGCGCCGGGAACTGGCGGCGGTGACCGGTCTGGTGGTGACCCCGCTGGACCTGGACCCCCGGGACGAGGGACTGTTCGATGCCCTGGCCGATGCCCTGGAGGAGTGCCAGGTGCTGGTGACCATCGGCGACCTGGAACACCCCGGCGGCCTGCGGCGGCTGCTCACCCGGGGGTTGGGGCTGGAAACCCGCATCGACCCCGATGCGCTGGCCGATGCCGAGGCCTGGTGCCGGGCCCACCCCGAGGCGCGGATTGCCCCCGGGGAGCTGGCCGAGGTGCCAGCCATTGCCGAGGTGTTCCGAACCGGCGGTGTCTGCGGCTTTGGCCTGCGCAGCCGGCAGCAGGCGATCCTCTGCCTGCCCGGCGACCCCGAATCCTTCCTGCCGCTGCTGCTCCGGGAGGGATATGCCTTCCTGGGCAGCTTCCTGGGCCGGGAGATCTACACGATGGAACTGCCGGCAGATGGGGTGGACCCTCAGCAGCTCTACCGCCAGCTGGATGGAGAAAACCTGCCCATGGCGCTGGAATACAATCTGGTTTCCACCGGGGCAGGGCAGCGGCTGCGGCTTATTGCGCCGGAACGGGGGCTGCTCTATCTGGGGGCGGAAGCCGCCGAGCATTTCCTGCCCGACCCGGAGGAGCCGCAGCCGGAACCGGAGAGCAGCCCACTGCTGCCCCCAGAGAATCCGGAGCCTTCCCGTTCCGGACAGACTGCCGGGGAGGAGCCGCACCGCCGGTGGCTCATCGGCGGAGCAGCGGCTTTGCTGCTGATCCTGGCTGCGGCAGGCGGCTTTTTCCTGCTTGGACGCAGCGAAGAGAAGCCCTCCCAGCCGGAGAGCAGTTCAGTCTCCTCTGAGGAGAGTTCGGAGGAGAGCGAAGAGGACAGCTCGGACGAGGAGCTGCCCAGCTACGAAAATGGAATGCCCGGGGACTACCTGCCCCAGTTCGAGGAGTTTTACAGCCAGAACCCCGATGTGGTGGGCTATCTGGAGATCGAGGGCACCGATTTTTCCTATCCGGTGGTACAGTATACCGATAACGAGTACTACCTCCGCCGTGGTTTTGATGGTGAGGAGAATGAGAATGGAACCCCCTTTGTGGACTACCGCACCAACCTGCGCACCACCCAGAACACCATCGTGTACGGGCACAATATGCGCACCGGCACCATGTTTGAAACACTGCTCCAGTACCGGGATATGAACTTCTACAAGGAGCATCCCGTTTTGGAGTTCGACAGTGTCTTTGAGCTGGGAGAGTACAAGGTGTTCGGCATGTTTGTTGCCAATACCCGCTCGGAGGACGGCCCCATCTTCGACTACCTCAACTTCCTGGACGGCACCGAGGAGACCTTCATGGACTATGTGGAAAATGTCCGGGAGCGCTCGCTGATCACCACCGGGGTAGATGTCCAGCCCGGGGATCGGCTCATCACCCTGTCCACCTGTTCCTACGAGTTCACCGAGGCACGGTTTGTGGTGGTGGCCCGGAAGGTGCGGGATGGCGAGGATCCGGAAGTGGATATCTCCAAGGCCTACAAGACCCCCAACCCGCTCATGCCCCGGATCTGGTACGACCTCTATGGCGGCGATAATCCCTATGCCGAGGAGGAGTCCGGCTCCACCAGTTCCTCCAGCCAGCCGGAGAGTAGTTCGCCCAGTTCGTCCAGCTCTTCCAGTCAGCCGGAGAGCAGCTCATCCAGTCCGTCCAGCTCCTCCAGTCAGCCGGAAAGCAGTTCCTCCAGCTCGTCCAGTTCTTCCAGCCGGCCGCCGCGCCCCAGCCGCCCCTCCAGTTCCGAGGAGGAAGAGGAGGACGACCACGAGGTGGACGGCGACCTGGCAGACGAGGAGCTGGCAGTGATGTACAACGGCCGCCTGACCCGGATGAATGCCTACGACCTGGTGAGCGAGATTGTCGAAAGCGAGACCCGGGGCGCCCTGCACCCCGAGGCGATCAAGGCCCAGGTGGTGGCCACCTATACCTATGTAAAATACTCCAACCAGGTGGGCATCTACCCGGCGGTGAACCTGCGCAGCAGCGTGAGCCGGGAGGTGAAGAAGGCAGTGGACGCGGTATTCGGCGAGGCCTGTTACTACAACGGCGACTACATCAATGCCGTCTACCATTCGGTGAGCTGCGGCACCACCGCCAGCGCCAAGTCGGTGTGGGGCACCAACCTGCCCTACCTCCAGCCGGTGGACAGCGAGTACGATGAGCTCTCCCCCTATTACGAGGGCAAGTACACCATCAGCGAGGAGGACTTTGCCGACGCGGTGGACGAAACCTACGGCATCGACCTCTATAAC
>CAKWRB010000076.1:6359-6615 GCA_934845495.1 uncultured bacterium | reverse complement strand
CCATAGGCATAATCACTCCATTCATCCATTTACGGTTGGTCAAATACCACAAAAATTTTCGAGAAATTTCTGTGGTTTTTGCGATTACATATTGATTTTCAGGACGCTATGTGGTATACTATTTCTTGTAAAAGACATAGCTGTCCATTCTGATACAGTATAATATTATATAACACTAAAAAGGCAATGTCAAGGTGAAAATTCCCTGGCATTGCCTCTTTTTTTGCTCTTGTGCAGAAGATACTCAGTTATGGCT
>CAKWRB010000076.1:3474-6349 GCA_934845495.1 uncultured bacterium | reverse complement strand
TCCTTTATTCAGCTTTTTCTGGCTGTTTTCACCTAAAAAGAACAGCCTGCCCGCTGTGCTTGGAGCGGACAGGCTGTTCAGTCAACCGTTTATAACAGGATCAGAGCAATTCCTCATCGTCCTGTACTTCTTTGGTCTTACGCAACAGATCCAGACGGTACCAGAAAAATGTCACCGGAATATACGCCATGAGAATCAGCTTGAAGGGGGTGAGCTGTTCGGCATCGCCCACGATCAGGTGATAAATCAGAGGAACGGCCAGCAGGGCTGTGAATGCCAGTGTAAATGCGAAGCGGTTGACACCTGCCTGCATATTCACCGAATAATACACATACAGGACCATGCCTGTAACAGCCAGCACGACGCTTATCAGAAGCAGAAGTTTAATCAGCATAAAAAATCAACTCTTCCTTTCCGATTCAAAATACTGTATCTTCCAGAAGGACTGACCTGTCACGCCTTAAGGAATTCTACAAACGCACGGTAAGTCATATAAACATCTGTTTTAGAAACCAGCTCAAACGGAGCATGCATCGACAGTACCGGAACGCCGACATCCACAACCTCCACATTCATGTGGGCCACGAACATCGCCACAGTGCCGCCGCCGCCCTGGTCCACTGCACCCAGCTCGCCGGTCTGCCAGATCACACCGCTGCGGTCCAGCAGGTCCCGCACCTGGTACATGAACTCAGCCGAGGCATCGTTGGTACCGCCCTTGCCGCGGGCACCGGTGTACTTGGTGATGACAACGCCATGGTTGAGGTAAGCAGTGTTGCGCTTTTCTGCCACCTCAGGGAAGGTGGGGTCAAAGGCAGCGTTCACATCAGCCGACATACAGGTGGAATTGGTGAGAGTGCGGCGGCTTTCGGCGCCCTGGGCTGCACACAGATCCTCCATGAAGATCTTCAGGAAATCGGAATTGAGGCCGGTATTGCCGTCCGAACCAACTTCCTCCTTGTCAGCAAAAACGGTAACTGAGGTAACAGCTGGTGCTTTCACATCCAGGGCTGCACGCAGGGAAGTGTAGGCACACACCTTATCGTCCTGACCGTAGGCACCCACCATGCTGCGATCGAAGCCCACATCCCGTGCCGAACCTGCCGGAACCATCGTCAGTTCAGCCGAGAGGAAATCGCTCTCCACCAGGCCGTACTTTTCGTGCAGCAAGCTGAGGACATTGAGCTTGACCTTCTCCTTGACCTTTTCGTCCTGGTAGGGCCGGGAGCCAACGACTACATTGAGCTGTTCGCCCCGGATGCCCTCTGTCATAGGCTTGACCATCTGATCCTTGGCCAGATGGGGCAGCAGATCGGTGACACAGAACACCGGATCGCCCGGCTCCTCGCCAATGGCCACATTCAGAGTGGTGCCGTCCTTGCGCACCACTGTTCCGTGCAGGGCCAGCGGCAGAGCGGTCCACTGATACTTCTTGACGCCGCCATAGTAGTGGGTCTTGAAGAGGGCCAGGCCGCCGTCCTCATACAGCGGGTTGGGCTTGAGGTCCAGACGAGGGGAATCGATGTGGCTGATGACCATCCGAACACCCTTCTCCAGATCCTCGGTGCCGATGGTGGCCAGGATCAGTGCCTTGCCGCGCACATTGCGGTAGATCCGCTCGCCGGGCTGATAGCCACGGTCCGGATCAAAGGCGGTGTAGCCGGCTTTTTCCAGCATCTCCACCGTGGTGCGTACCGCTTCACGCTCGATTTTTGCATGGTTGAGGAAGGTTTTATACTCCTCACAGAATGCGTCTGCCCGGGCAAGCTCAGCGGACTCCAGCTCTTCTCCGGCATCCTTGGTGCGGTAGAAAAGCTCCTCCGCGAGCAGTTCGCCCGGTGATTTTTCCTTGCACATGGGATCTCCTCCTTATACATTTAATAAACCGCGGATTTCCTTGAATCCCGGCTTCTCTTTCCTGTTTTTTCAACTCCATTATAGCGCGAAACCCCACCCCTGACAAGATGGATTATTCACCATAAAGCTCGCGATAAATTTGACAGGTACGCCGGACTTTTTCCACATATTGGGCAGTATCCGGGTACGGAATTGTGTGTATTTCCCCACCGGCGGAATACTCCGGATCTTCCAGCCATCCGGCTGCACTCCCCCACCCCGCATGATAGGCGCAGAGGGTATTGTTCACGCTGCCGAACCGCTCGGACAGCGCACTGAGGAGGTAGGCTCCATACTCGATGTTCTTCTCCGGCTCGTACATGGCGTCGTAGGTGGTATCGGCCTGCGGTTCCAGACGCGACTTCACCCAGTCGAAGGTCTCCTCGGTGAGCTGCATCAATCCCCGAGCCCCGATGGAGGAGGTCGCTGTGGGGTCAAAGCTGCTCTCGGTGCGGATCACCGCATAGCAGAGCGCCGGCTCCACCGAAAACTCCGCACAGTACCGCTCCACCATCTCCTGGTACTGGACCGGGTAGGCCATGCGGTAATAGCGGTCGGTGGAAAAACGGACCCCCAGCACAACCACCACAGCGCCAAGCAGCCAGAGAAGGAGGCCTGCTCTGCTTCGTTTTTTCTTCATCGCGCCACTCCTGACTGTCTGATCTGATTCAGTGCCGGCTCTCCGGCCCGGCGGATTCCGACTGGCGGTACAGACGGGGACGCTCCCCGGTCTCGATGCGGGTCATCACCTCGGCCAGTTTCAGGCAGAGGGAATCCACAGTGTCGTTGTTTTCGATGACAAAGTCCGACCGGCGCACATAGTAGCTCTCCCGGTGCTGCGCCTGGATGCGGGCCTCGGCCTCGGCATAGGTCAGCCCGTCCCGGCTCATAATGCGCTGCAGGCGGAGCTGCTCATCGGCCACCACCGAAATGATGACATCACGGTACCGGTCGCAGCCGCGTTCAAACAGGGTGGGGG